>JASCOI010000309.1 GCA_029959665.1 Microbacteriaceae bacterium PS02333 | reverse complement strand
CATCCGACTCGTCCAGACGATCGCGAGATGGCTGTTGCCAGATTTTTCTTTGTCCGGGGCGTGAACATATGTATGCTCGCCACCCACGTCGCAGGAGGCCGCGATGACGCGCACGACCACCCGCTTGACGAGGCGTCTCCCACAGGGGACCGTCGTCGGACGGCCCGTCTCCACCCCCGACGGCAGTGCCGTCGCCTTCCTCGGCGTCCCCTACGCGCAAGCTCAGCGGTTCAAGGCTCCGCGCACTGCGGGGTCGTGGACAGGGGCGCGCGGCTGTG
>JASCOI010000308.1 GCA_029959665.1 Microbacteriaceae bacterium PS02333 | reverse complement strand
GCGACGGGGCGGTCGTCGTCGGGCACCCCGCCGGCGGCGAGCACCCGGTCGCCGAGGCTCGTGTCCCGTCCGGCGATGCCGCGCCCCGACCACGCCACGTTGGCGCGCGCCGACTCGTGGCCGATCAGGTTGACGTCCGTGCCCTGGAGCATCAGTCCGAGGTCGTCACGCCGGAGGCGCTCCAGGTCGCGGCGGCCGGCGGTCCCGAGGTCCTGGTCCCCGACGGTGACGGTCCCGGCACTCGGACGCAACAGCCCGGCCGCGATGGAGAGCAGCGT
>JASCOI010000307.1 GCA_029959665.1 Microbacteriaceae bacterium PS02333 | reverse complement strand
CGGGAACTGTCCTGATCGGACAGCATCACCCTCTCGGAGCCGAAGGGCCCCGGAAACCAATAAGGAAAATCCCATGGCAGCCATCACCATCAGCCCCGATGAGATCCGTGATGCCCTGAAGGACTTCGTCTCGAACTACGAGCCGACGAAGGCCTCCACGGCCGAGGTCGGGCACGTCACCGACGCCGGTGACGGCATCGCCCACGGCGAAGGCCTCCCCGGCGTCATGGCCAACGAGCTCATCCGTTTCGAGGACGGCACGCTCGGCCTGGCCCAGAAC
>JASCOI010000306.1 GCA_029959665.1 Microbacteriaceae bacterium PS02333 | reverse complement strand
GGGCAACGGCAGCACGACGCCGACCGTCGCGCGGAGCCTCGAGCCCACGAACACGAACGGCAACAACGTCAACCTCGACGAGGAGACGCCCTCCAACATCGACACGGTGCTCCGGTACCAGTTCGCCACGCAGGCGATGAACTCCGAGCTGACCAGCGTCCGTGCGGCGATGCGGACCAACTCGTGACGACGCTCGACGCGATCGGCATCGCGAGCACCGGCCTCACCGTGCACCGGAAGTGGCTCGACGCCATCTCCGACAACATCGCCAACGTCAACAC
>JASCOI010000305.1 GCA_029959665.1 Microbacteriaceae bacterium PS02333 | reverse complement strand
GGCACCGGGTCGACGCTCGGTGTGGCCGTGTCGGTGCGCGACGCGATCGCGGCCGTCGCGGCGGACGCGACCCCGGGCCTCCTGGTCGTCGCGAAGGTCCCGTCCGGGGAGGACGGTCGCGAACTCGCCCGGCTCCTCGAGCGGCCCGGTGGCCGGTGGGCCTGTGGCGCGGCCGCGCCGCACCCGCTCGCCCGCTGGACGATCGAGGCGCGCCGTGACGGCACACACGTCTCCGACGTCCTCGGCACGGTCCGATGGATGGACGTGGGACTGTCCATGCC
>JASCOI010000304.1 GCA_029959665.1 Microbacteriaceae bacterium PS02333 | reverse complement strand
GCTCCGGCCATCTCCCACATCGTCTGCATCGCGATCGCGCCGAGCCGGGGCGAGGCGACCATCGGACCGACGATGTCCGCGAGCGGCTCCGTGATCCGGTCCTTCGACAAGAACGGGCAGTCGAGCATCTCGGCGAGTGCTGCCCCGAGGGGGGACTTGCCGGAACCGGGCATGCCGTTGACGATGATCGCGACCTGGGCCATGCCTCGATCCTGGCAGAGAACCCGGGGTCAGACGTTGGCGCTCGCGCCGGCCCAGTCGCCCGGCGCCAGGTACTGCAC
>JASCOI010000303.1 GCA_029959665.1 Microbacteriaceae bacterium PS02333 | reverse complement strand
GATCGGCGACGGTCCAGTCGTCGTAGGAGCCGGACTCCCCGCCCTTCTTCCCGACCGCGCGCTTGCCCTTCGCGGCCGCGGCGTTGCTGCTCCGCGCGGCCTTCTCCTTGGAGTTGCCCTCTGCTCGGAGTTCCTCGTACATCTCGGGGTTCTTCACGCCCCGCATCTGCTGGTTCGGCATGGCCGAGACCGTACGCCGTCGCGCCTCAGTGCTTCTCCGGGTCGTTGCCCCAGTTCATGAGCGAGTACCGCCACGCCGTGTCGTGCACGTCGCCCTTCGGC
>JASCOI010000302.1 GCA_029959665.1 Microbacteriaceae bacterium PS02333 | reverse complement strand
CCCTCAGGGCGAAGACCCCACCGACGATCTCGGCGCTCGCGAGGGCATGCGGGACCTGGAGGCTCGCGTTACGGCGCCGCTCGAATGATGTTCTTCGCCCGCGGGTTTGGTTCGAGCCCGCAGGGCCCGCCGAGGCCAGCTTGAGCGAGCCTGAGCAAGTCACGGGGCAAGCAACGCGGTCGAAGTTCACCTAGACAGCCGAGCGGTTCGAGCGTCCCAAGTCCCCCAGCGTCGCCGTCGAGTCGGCGCTTGTTGCTCCCAGCCTTCGAGACCGGCGGACGT
>JASCOI010000301.1 GCA_029959665.1 Microbacteriaceae bacterium PS02333 | reverse complement strand
CGCCACCAGGGTCGCGCCGCCGAGCACCGCCGAGTGTGCGACAGCCCGACGCCACCGCACCCCACCACCGCTGCTGGCTGCGACGACCCCGCCGACGACGCGCGCCGGCAGGATCAGCCAGGCCTGCAGCATCTTCGCCTGGAACCCGACCCCGACGAAGGCACCGGCGAGGAGCAGCGGCCACCACGCTCCGGTGAGCGCGGCCCTCTGCCACCAGACGAGCGCGACGGCGAGGGCCATTGTGAGGAGCCCGGCCTCCATCGGGTGCCCGAACATCGACAC
>JASCOI010000300.1 GCA_029959665.1 Microbacteriaceae bacterium PS02333 | reverse complement strand
GGTTAGACTTGTGCGGCGCAATCCGCGTCACCACAATCAACCGCCACCGCGACAGCATGCGGGAGTCAGTCTCCCGTGTCGCCCTGGCCCGACTCATGTCCGTTCGGAGCACTCTCTACATGACAACCACTACGACCAAGGCTCCTAAGCAGGTCGCCATCAACGCCATCGGTTCGGCTGATGACTTCCTGGCCGAGGTCGAGAAGACCCTGAAGTTCTTCAACGACGGCGATCTCATCTCCGGCACCGTCGTGAAGATCGACAGCGACTAGGTCCTACACG
>JASCOI010000002.1 GCA_029959665.1 Microbacteriaceae bacterium PS02333 | reverse complement strand
CCTGTGTATGTGGAGCAAGTGGGGGGCTGCCGCCACCACGGACTGGCGGCGCGGGGCGCGCCCGGCGCACACCGAGCCTCCAGTCCCGCTCACGTAGGAACCGACCAACGGAAGCCGCATGACCACAGTCCTCTACCTCACCCGGCGGGTGCTCCAGGCGCTCGCGGTGATCCTCATCGTCACGATCGTCGTGTTCTGCCTGCTGCACGCGCTGCCCGGCGGCCCCGCGAGGGGCGTGCTCGGCGTCTCCGCGACACCCGTCCAGATCGCGGCCTTCAACCAGGCGCAGGGGCTCGACCAGCCGCTGCCCGTGCAGTACCTCCGGTTCCTCGGGCGCCTGCTCACCGGCGACCTCGGCACCTCGTACACGCTCAACGAACCCGTCTCGCAGCTCATCCAGGAGCGTCTGCCGAAGACCCTGGTGCTCACCGGGCTCTCCGCGGTCCTCGGCCTCGTCGTCGCCATCCCGATCGGGATGTGGCAGGCCGCCCGCCGCAACGGTGCGGTGGACTACACGGTCACGGCACTCGCGTTCGTCTTCTACTCGACGCCCGCGTTCTTCCTCGGGCTCGTCCTCATCGTGGTCTTCAGCCAGCAGTTGCCGTGGCTGCCGTCGCAGGCACCGAGCGGCAACACCCTCGCCGAGGTCTTCCAGGACCCGGCCGGGCTCGTGCTGCCGGTGCTCACCGGGGCGCTCGCGATGATCGCGGTGTTCAGCCGGTACATGCGGGCATCGACGCTCGAGAACCTGCAGGAGGACTACGTGCGCACCGCCCGCGCCGGCGGCTCGTCCACGATGACGATCCTGCGACGGCACGTGTTCCGGAACTCGCTGACGCCGGTCGTCGCGATGCTCGGGTACTACCTGCCGGTGCTGTTCGGCGGGGCGCTCGTCACCGAGCAGCTGTTCAACTACCCGGGGATGGGGCTGCTGTTCTGGAACGCGGCGCAGTCCTCGGACTACCCGACGCTCCTCGGCTGTGTCCTCGTCATCTCGGTCGCGACGGTGATCGGCACGCTGCTCGCCGACGTCGCCCAGTCTCTCATCGACCCTCGTGTGAAGGCGGACCGCGCATGACCACCGTCCAGATCGCACCCGAGGCGCCCGGAGCCCCCGTCTCCGTGGCCGCCACCGGCTTCCGACTGGCCGCGCGCCGGTTCTCGCACAACACCCTCGCCGTGATCGGCCTCGCCGTGATCGTCGTCATCGTGCTGTTCTGCTTCGTCGGCCCGTTCCTGTACCCGACTGATCAGACCCACACGCAGCTGTCCCAGGCCAACCTCGGCCCGAGCGCCGCGCACTGGCTCGGCACGGACGCCGTCGGGCACGACGTCCTCGGCCGCCTGATGTACGGCGGCAAGGTCTCGCTCATGGTCGGGATCGCGGCGGGCATCCTCGCCACGGTCGTCGGCACGCTGTGGGGGTCGGTCGCCGGCTACGTCGGCGGGTGGGTGGACGCGGTGATGATGCGCATCGTCGACGCGGGCATCGCGATCCCCGCACTGTTCATCCTGCTCGTCATCTCCGCGATCACCACGCCGGGGGTCGGCGGGCTCATCGTGATCCTCGGTCTGGTGTCGTGGCTCGTCCCGTCCCGCCTGATCCGTGCCGAGACGCTCACGCTCAAGAACCGCGACTACGTGCTCACCCTCCGCGCGATCGGCGGCTCGCACGCCCGCGCCATCGGCAAGCACCTGCTGCCGAACTCGGTGTCCACGATCGTCGTCGCCGCCACGTTCCAGGTCGCCGACGCGATCCTCCTCGTCGCGTACGTTTCCTACCTCGGCCTCGGGGTGCAGGCGCCGGCGACGGACTGGGGTGGGATGCTCTCGGCGGGACTGACCGCCGCGTACTCGGGGCGATGGTGGCTGATCGTGCCGCCGGGTCTCGCCGTGATCCTGGTCGTCTGCGCGTTCAACGCCGTGGGTGACGGGCTCCGGGACGCTTTCGACGTGAGGGGCCGGGGATGACCGACACCATTCTGCAGACCACGGACCTCGGGGTCTCGTTCAGCACCGAGTCCGGCACGGTCGACGCCGTCCGCGGGGTCTCCCTGTCGGTCGCACCCGGCGAGACCCTGGCGCTCGTCGGGGAGTCCGGCTCGGGCAAGTCCACCGTCGCGCTCGCGGCGATGGGGCTGCTCTCCGGCAATGCGACGGCGGCCGGCAGCGCGGTCGTCGCCGGGCACGAGGTGATCGGTGCCACCGAACCGGCGCTCCGGGGGCTCCGTGGCAAGACCGTGTCGATGGTCTTCCAGGAGCCGGCGACCGCCCTCGACCCGCTGACCCGCGTGGGGGAGCAGATCGCCGAGGTCATCCGGAACCACCGGTCCGTCTCCACTGCTGCCGCACGGTCCGAGGCCGTCGAGCTCCTCGGCAAGGTCGGCATCCCCGACCCGGCCACGCGTGCCCGCGCCTTCCCGTTCCAGCTCTCCGGTGGACAGCGGCAGCGCGTCGTCATCGCGATGGCGATCGCGAACAGCCCGGCGCTCCTCATCGCCGACGAGCCCACCACGGCGCTGGACGTCACCGTGCAGGCGGAGATCCTCGAGCTGCTCCGTGCGCTCGCGGTGGACAGCGGAACGGGGGTGCTCCTCGTCACGCACAACATGGGTGTCGTGGCGGACTTCGCGGACCGGGTCGCCGTGATGCTGCAGGGGGAGATCGTCGAGACGGGTCCGGTCGAGGACGTCCTGCTCCGCCCGCAACACGAGTACACGAAGCGGCTGCTCGCCGCGGTGCCGCGGCTCGACACGCCTGAGTCGGTCGCGGCCCGGGACCGATCAGCGGCTCCGGTCGTCCAGGTGGCCGAGGACACGGACGGGAGGCTCGGCTCGGCTCCGGTGGTCGACCTGCGGGACGTCTCGGTGACGTTCGGGCGCGGGGCGCGGGCCGTCCACGCCCTGAGCGGCATCGACATCGCGGTCCACGCCGGTGAGACCGTCGGCCTGGTCGGCGAGTCCGGCTCCGGGAAGTCCACGGCAGCGCGGGTCGCGCTCGGCCTCATCAAGCCGACCGTTGGCGCAGTGCACCTGTTCGGTGAGGACCTCCGTCGCACGCGCGGGCGGGACCGGCGCGCGCTGCGCTCCGGGATCGGCGTCGTCCTGCAGGACCCGGTCGCCTCGCTCGACGCCCGGATGTCGGTCGGGGAGTGCATCGCCGAGCCGCTGGCAGTGCACCGTCGTGGGATGTCGACCGGCGAGCGGCGGAAGCGTGTCGACGAGGTGCTCGACGCGGTCCGGCTGCCCCGCGCCCTGGCGAACCGCGCCCCGCGCGAGCTCTCGGGCGGCCAGCGGCAGCGAGTCAGCCTCGCCCGTGCGCTGGTGCTCGACCCGCGGCTGCTCGTCGCCGACGAACCGACATCGGCGCTCGACGTGAGCGTGCAGGAGGCGGTGCTCGAGGTCCTGACCGAACTGCAGGGCGAGCTCGGGTTCGCGTGCTTGTTCGTCTCGCACGACCTCGCCGTCGTGCAGCACTTCGCCGAGCGGGTCGTCGTGATGCGCCGGGGCGTGATCGAGGAGCAGGGCACGACGGGCACCACGCTCCTGCACCCGACGACGGACTACACGCGTCGGCTGCTCGCGGCGGTCCCGGTGCCGGACCCCGTGCTGCAACGGCAGCGTCGGACCGAGCGGCTCGCCACCCTCGCGGCGGTCGAGTCGTGAGCGCGGTCTTCGCCGGCGTCGACGTCGGTGGGACGAACACCAAGGTGCTCCTCGCGACCCCGTCCCTCGAGGTGATCGACCGCGTCGACCTGCCGACGCCGGCGCACGCGGGTGGGGCGGCGATCGTGGCCGCGGCGCTCGGCGCGGTGACGGACCTGCTCGACCGGCACCGGGCCTCCCTCGCGGGTGTCGGCGTCGGCGCTGCCGGTGTCGTCGACCCGGCCACGGGGACCGTGCTGGTGACCGGGAACTCGTTCACCGGCTGGGCCGGTTACGGCGTGACCAGTGCGGTGTCTGCGGCGCTCGGCGTCCCCGCGACGCTCGACAACGACGTGAACGCGTTCCTGCTCGGCGAGATCGCTGCCGGTGCCGTCGTGGGAGAACGCGACGTGCTCGGGATGACCCTGGGGACCGGGGTCGGCGGCGCGCTCGTGCTCGACGGAGCGCTGTTCGGGGGCCCGCGGGGTGCCGCTGGGGAGATCGGGCACGTGCCGGGGTTCGGCGACGAGCTCTGCACGTGCGGACAGCGCGGACACCTCGAGACGATCGCGGCGGCGCGGGGGATGGCATCGCGCTACGAAGCCCGGACCGGGCGACGCCTGCCCGTGCACGCGATCGCCGATGCTGCCCGTTCGGGTGACGTCGACGCCCGCGCGGTGTTCGACGACGCCGGGTGGGGGATCGCCAGGGGGATCCTGCTCACGGCGGGGATCCTCGACGTGACGACGGTCGTCATCGGGGGCGGGGTCGCACGGTCGTGGGACCTGCTCGCCCCGGCGATCTCCGCCGCGATCGCTGCCGAGCCCCCGGTGTCCGGGGCGACCATCCGCGTGGAGCAGTCCACGCTCGGGTCCGACGCGGTCGCGCTCGGTGCCGCCGCGCAGGTGCGGGCGCTCGTCCGCGACGCGGAGCTCGCGTAGGGCCCGCCGCCCGTCCGGCGGTGCGGATCGCCTTCGCACAACCGAAAGCAGTCCGCGCCATCGAAGTCCGTGGCGCGGACGGCTTTCGGTTGTGCGGAGTCCCGTACCCCGTTCGGCGGTGGCGTGAGGAGTTCTCGGGAGTAGGTTCTCGCCATGATCGTGTGGATCGTCATCGGAGCCGTGCTGCTCGTGTCCGTCGTGCTCATCGCCGTCGAGGGCCGCATCATGCACAAGCCCGAGTCCGAGCGAAGCGACCGAGAGCGCCGGTTCATGCAGGTGGACCGGGCCGTCGGGCGTGCGAACCAGTCGTACGCGCGCAACGTCGCACCGTGGTTGGTCGTCGGGCTGGCGGTCGTGGGGCTCGCCATCACGATCCCGTTCTGGGCGGAGGGGAAGACCGGCGCGGCCGCGGGGCTGACCGGGTTCTTCCTCGTCTTCGGCGTCGGGGCGATCGTCTTCTGGGCGCTCGTGCTCCGGAAGCGCGGCCGCGGCAGTGCCTGGCGTGAGGACCAGGACCGGCAGCAGCGCGAGGCGGACGCTGCCGGCCGACCCCGCTGGTTCGTCAGCGTGAAGGCCGGATGGCTGCTCGGCGGCATGTTCACCGCGATCGGCATCGCGGCGCTCGTCACGTCGCTAATCGGTGGTGGCGGGTTCATCACCGCGTCGATCCTCCTCGCCGTCGGCATCCTGTTCCTCGTCATGGTCGTGATCCAGCAGCGTGCCGAGGCGAAGCGCTGACCTGAGTGGCCGTCCGGGGCCGGGTGAGGACGCTGGTCGCATGAGCCAGTACGACAAGCGCGACCCGAACACCCTCTACCCCGCACCGCCGTACCCGAAGCAGGAGCAGTCCCTGCCGGGTGCCGCGTGGAAGATGGACCCGAAGCCGGACCACGGCGAGGAGAGCTACGTCGGGCGGGAACGCCTGACCGGGTACCGCGGCATCGTCACCGGCGCGGACTCCGGGATCGGCCGTGCCGCGGCGATCGCGCTCTCGCGTGAGGGCGCCGACCTCGTGCTGTCGTACCTCCCCGACGAACAGGAGGACGCGGAACAGGTCCGTGACCTGCTCGAGGGCGAGGGGCGTCGCGCCGTGCTCTTCCCCGGTGACATCGCCGACGAGCAGTACTGCATCGACCTCGTCCAGAAGGGCGTCGACGAGCTCGGCGGACTCGACACCCTCGTGATGGTCGCCGGCCGCATGGACAGCAACGACGACATCCTGACGCTCGACACGTCGATGTTCGACTCGACGTTCAAGACGAACATCTACTCGCTGTTCTGGCTGACGAAGGCCGCCGTGCCACACCTCGAGCCGGGGTCGACGATCGTCACGACCGGGTCGATCCAGGCGTCGACACCGTCGGCCGACAAGATCGACTACGCGGTGTCGAAGGGTGCGATCAAGCTCTTCACCGAGGCCGTCGCGCAGCAGCTCGCGCCGAAGGGGATCCGCGTGAACTCCGTCGCACCCGGACCGGTGTGGACGCCGCTGCAGCCAGGGTCGGATGACGCCGAGACCGTGTCGCACTTCGGCGAGAGCTCGCCGTTCGGCCGCCCGGGACAGCCCGCGGAGCTCGGTGCCGCCTACGTGCACCTGGTCAGCCCGGAGTCGAGCTACCAGTCGGGCTCCACGATCACGATCGCCGGGGGCACGCCGGCGTTCTGATGCGTCAGTCCGACCGGACGCCCTCGGACCCGAGCACGCCGGCCGCGTCGGCCGCGCCGATCACGCCGAGGAGCGCGAGGGCGTCCGCGTCCGGTGACCCGGGCGGTGCGGTGTAGAGCACCAGGAACTGGTCGTGGTCGGTGAGCGCGAGACTGTCGCAGTCGACCGTCACCGATCCGACCATCGGGTGGTGGAACGTCTTCGTGAGCATCGGAGCCGGTGCGACGTCCTGCTGTTCCCAGAGCCTGGCGAACTCCTCGTTGCCCTCGAGCTCGTCGATGAGGTCCGTCACCGACGCGTCCGCCGGGTAGTGGGCGCGGGTCGTCCGGAGCTGCATCACGACGTGCCGCTGGAACTCCGTGCCGTCGGAGATCCCGTACGGCGTGCGCTCGGGGGCTGCGCCGACCGGGAAGGCCTTGCGCGCCAGGTTCCGCTCGGTCGGGGTGCGTTCGGCGAAGTCCTCCATGAGCGCGGCGGCGAGCGGGTTCCACGCGAGCACCTCGAACGTCGCGGAGATGACGATCGCCGCGGTCTGCGGAAGCCGGTCGATCACCGCGAGGATGCTCGGCCGAACGTCACGCTGCACGGTCCCACCGTGCAGCGGAGCGGTGCCTGCCAGCAGGTGGAGGTGCTCCGACTCGGCGGGTGTCAGGCGGAGCGAACCGGCGATGCCCGCCAGCACCTCGGCCGACGGTCGTGGCGCACGACCCTGCTCCAGCCGGACGTAGTACTCCGTGGAGATGTGGGCGAGGACCGCCACCTCTTCGCGCCGGAGCCCCGGCGTCCGGCGTCGTGGTCCGGACGGCAGCCCGACGTCCTCCGGTCGGAGCCGCTCGCGCCGTGACCGGAGGAACGCGGCGAGTTCCTGCTTGTCCATGCCCGAGAGTCTGCTCCGGAGCCGTCACCGGATCCTGGTACCGGATGTACCTGGCTCTGCCGCTCCGAGTGGCGGGACGCTGTCGGCATGACCAACGACACCACCTCCACTCCCATCGGCCTGCTCACGGGCAAGGTCCTGTTCATCACCGGCGCGAGCCGCGGGATCGGTGCCGCCGCCGCCCGGCTCTTCGCCCGTGAGGGCGCCGCCGTCGTGCTCGCGGCACGCAGCACCGATGCGCTCGACGGCGTCGTCACCGACATCCGGTCGGCGGGAGGGACCGCCGATGCTGTCGCACTCGACCTCGCGGACGCCGACAGCATCCGCGCAGCGGTGACCCGGGTCGACGAGCTGCACGGGCGGCTCGACGGCGCGTTCAACAACGGCGCGGCGATCCAGCAGCCCGGGCCCCTCGACACCACGACGGACGAGGACATCGACACGCAGTTCGCGGTGAACTTCCGCGGGCACTGGGTCGCGATGACCGCGGAGGCAGCGCTCATGCGGCGGTGCGGCGGCGGCGCGATCGTGAACACGTCGAGCATCGGCAGCCGACGGGCGAACCCGGCGCTGCCCGCCTACGGCGCGATGAAGCGGGCGCTCAACAGCATCACCGAGACCGCTGCCGTGACCTGGGCGCCGGAGCACATCCGCGTCAACGGCATCACGCCAGGAGGCACGGCGACGGAGATGATCGACGCGTGGGAGATGGCGACTCCCGGAATCACAGAGCAGATCAACGCGTCCGTGCCGCTCGGACGAATGGCCGAGCCGGAGGAGGTCGCCGAGGTCGCCGCGTGGCTCCTCAGCGACCGCTCGGCGATGGTCACCGGCGCGATCGTCCCCGTCGACGGTGGCGCGGGCGCCTGACGACGAGCGCCGGCACCCGCGCGAGGTGACGGGTCAGGCCCGCCGTGCGCCGACTCGCGGAAGCACCACACCCAGGACGATCATGGCCACGGCGAGGACTGCGTGCAGGACGTTGTCGGCACTGTTCAGTGGGACGAAGTTCGCCCCGCCCATCATCCCGGCGGTGAAGAGCCCGTAGACGAAGAGCACCGCGTAGACGATCCCGCCGATGAGCAGGTACAGGCGAGCGCCCGTGGCGGTGCGGGCGGCGACCAGGCCGACCACGCCGAAGAGCAGGTGGACGATGTTGTGCAGGGCCGACACCTGGAACAGGCCCAGGAGCAGGGCCATCGAGCCGTGTCCCGCCATGGCCATGGAACCCATGTCCATCGTCAGGCCGGGGATGAAGCCGGCGATGCCGACGATGAGGAAGACGACGCCGAAGACGAGTGCGCCCTTCTGCGTCCAGGTGGATCCGTAGCCGGTGCGGCCGGTCGTTGCGTGCGTGGTCATCGTGTGGCCTTTCGTGAGTTGGGCCGTCGACTCCGACGGTCCGGACAGGTCATGCCCACAGATGATTCGGAGCGGATGTGCCGGTGGTTTGCAGGGACGGGTCAGCCCTCTTCGACGAGCGACTGCGTCCCGACCACGACGGCCAGCGCGAGCCGCTCGGCGTCGACCGTCCCCGGCTCGGCCGTGTACGCCAGGATGCAGAGGTCCTCGGGCGCGACGACGAGCGCATCGCAGTCGACCGTGATCCGCCCGACGAGCGGGTGCTCGATCACCTTCCGGCGCCCTTGCGCGGCCGGTGCCCCCGACACCGACGCCCACAGCTCGACGAACCGCGGGCTCGCCGCGCGGAGGTCCCGCACGAGCTGCTGCAGCTGCCGGTCGAGCGGGTACCGAGCCACCGTCATCCGGAGCCCGGCCACGAGCGACTCCTCGAACGCCGCCTGTTCGGCATCGGTGTGCACCGCGCGGCTGCCCGGTCCGACGAGGTGCCGCCACGTGGTGTTCCGCTCGTGCCCGGTGTACGCCGAGATCGACCCCATCAGCGCGTCGTGCGGGGCGTTCGCGACGAGCAGGTTGCCCGCGGCGTCGAGGACGGCGACCGGGGTGTCGGCGAGCCGGTCGAGCAGCCGCTGCACGCTCGGCGGGATCCGGGTCGGGACGACGGCCGCCCCGGGAGTCGCGTGGCCGGCGAGGCGGTACAGCAGCTCCCGGTCGGCGTCGGTCACCCGGAGTGCTCGCGCCAACGCCTCGACGACCTGGGCGGAGGGGGAGGTCGCACGGCCCTGCTCGAGCCGGGTCAGGTAGTCGGCCGAGATCCCGGCGAGGCCGGCGAGCTCCTCGCGCCGGAGCCCCGCCGCGCGACGCCGCGGTCCCACGGCCACGCCGACCGCATCGGGCGCGACGTGGTCCCGCAGTCGTCGGAGCGTGCTCCCGAAGTCGTTCTCGTCCACGACACCAGTCTGCGCGTGCCGCGCCCGCGAGTCCTGGTCCTGGCAGTCCTACGACAACCGGACGACTCCCTCGGACGCGCGCGCCGACCGACGCTGGGGACATGACAACGACACTCGTGACCGGAGCCACCCGTGGCCTCGGCAAGGAAACCGCCCGCCAGCTCGTCGAGGCCGGACACACCGTCTGGATCGGCGCTCGCAACGCCGAGCAGGGTGAGGCCGTCGCCGCCGAGATCGGCGCACGCTCCGTCCAGCTCGACGTGACCGACGACGCCTCGGTCGCCGCGGCGTTCGCACAGGTCGACGCCGACGGTGGCCTCGACGTCCTCGTGAACAACGCCGGCATCGCGATGTGGGGGCTGAACGGCCCCGATGCACTCCGGGTGTTCGACACGAACGCCGTCGGGATCGTCCGCACCACAGAGGCAGCGCTTCCGATCCTCCGCCGCTCGACCAACCCGCTCGTGGTGAACATCTCGAGCGCCCTCGGCTCGTTCACCGCGGTGCACGATCCCGAGAGCGCCGCGTCGACCGTGCAGGCAGCGGTCTACGGTGCGAGCAAGTCCGCCGTGACGATGCTCACGGTCCAGTACGCCCGGATGGCACCGGAGGTCCACTTCGTCGCGCTCGAGCCCGGCTACACCGCAACCGAGCTCGGCGGGATGCCGAACCCGCACGGTCGGCCCGTCGAGGTCAGCGCCGCCACGGTGGTGGCAGCTGCCAGCGCGGGCCCGGAGGGCCCGACCGGCGTCCTGCTGGAGGACGGCCACCCGCTCGGTTGGTGACGCGATGACGGACGGGAGGCTCGGTGCCAGCTGGCACCGAGCCTCCCGTCCGCCGTTCTGGTCGCGACTAGAGCAGCTGCCGGAAGTTCGTGGAGGCCAGGTCCAGCAACTCGTCGCCGCGACCCGACATGACGGTCCGGATCGCGTAGAGCGTGAAGCCCTTCGCCTGCTCCATCGTCACCGCCGGCGGCATCGACAGCTCCTGCCGGTCCACCTTGACGCTCACCAGCGCCGGACCGTCGTGGGCGAGTGCTGCGGCCATCGCGTCCTCGAACTCGTCGGACGTGTCGACGCGGAAGCCCTTGATGCCCACCGCTTCGGCGACCGCCGCGAAGTCCGGGTTCTGCAGCTCGGTGCCGTACGTGACGAACCCGGCGGCCTTCATCTCGAGCTCGACGAAGTTCAGCGACGAGTTGTCGAACACCACGACCTTCACCGGCAGCTTGTTCTGCACGATCGTGATGAGCTCCCCGAGGAGCATCGCCAGGCCGCCGTCGCCCGCGAGCGCGATCACCTGCCGGTCCGGGAACGCCGCCTGCGCGCCGATCGCCTGCGGGACGGCGTTCGCCATCGTGCCGTGCACGAACGAGCCGATCAGCCGGCGACTGCCGTTCATGGTGAGGTAGCGCGATGCCCACACGACGGGGGAGCCGACGTCGGGGATGAACACGGCGTCGTCGGCCGCGAGCTCGTCGAGCACCCTCGCGACGTACTGCGGGTGCAGGGGCTTCTTCCGGCCGGCCGGGACCGCGAGGTCGTCGAGCCGCTCGCGGGTCTTGCGGTAGTGCTTCAGCGCGTCCTGCAGGTGCTTCGTCGGCTTCGAGCCGTCGAGCAGCGGGATGAGGGCGAGCGCGGTGTCCTTGACCGTCCCGACGAGCCCGATGTCGACGGGGTGCCGGCGGCCGAGCTGCGATCCCCGGATGTCGACCTGCACGTGCTTCGCCTTCGCGGGGAAGAACTGCTGGTACGGGAAGTCGGTCCCGAGCATCAGCACGACGTCGGCGTCCTCCATCGCGCGGTACCCGGACGCGAAGCCGAGGAGCCCGGTCATGCCGACGTCGTAGGGGTTGTCGTACTCGATGTACTCCTTGCCGCGGAGCGCGTGCACGATCGGTGCCTGCAGGCGTTCGGCGAGGGCGACGACCTCGTCGTGGGCACCGGCGACGCCCGCGCCGGCCAGGATCGTGACCTTGTCGGCGCCGTTCAGGAGCTCGGCGGTGCGCTGGAGCTCCGCCTCGCTCGGGATGATCCGCGGTGTGGTGGCCTCGATGCGCGTCTCGCGCGTGCCGACCGCCTCGGCGAGGAGCACGTCGCCCGGGATGACGAGGACGGCGACGCCGCGCTTCTCGATCGCCTCACGCATCGCGATCTCGAGCAGCCGGGGCATCTGCGTCGGGTCGGCGACGTACTCGACGTAGACGGAGCACTCGCGGAAGAGCTCCTGCGGGTGCGTCTCCTGGAAGTACCCGGAGCCGATCTCGGCGGTCGGGATGTGGGCGGCGATCGCGAGGACGGGCACGCGGGACCGGTTCGCGTCGTACAGGCCGTTGACGAGGTGCAGGTTGCCGGGGCCGCAGCTGCCCGCACACACGGCGATGTTCCCCGTGAGTGCGGCTTCGGCGCTCGCGGCGAACGCGGCCGCCTCTTCGTGCCGGACGTGCTCCCACCGGATCGTGCCGTCCTTCCGGAGCGCGTCGGTGAACCCGTTGAGGGAGTCGCCGGGGAGCCCGTAGACCCGCTCGACGTCGTTCTTGCGGAGGGTGGCGACGATGTTCTCGGCGACGGTTGGCATGTGTGTCCTCTCACGCGGGTGCGGCTTCGCCTCCTGTCTAGTCCCGCGTGCTGCTGGGACGATGGACGGATGATCGACGATGCGCCGCCGCTCCGCCCCCGACGCCGGGAGCCCGACGCGAACGGCATCCTCGTGCGGTCGCCGTACCCGCTGACGACCCTCGCGATCGCCATCGGTGCCGTGATCGTCATCACCGTCGTCGGGTTCTTCCTCGGCACCGTCGACATCGGGCTCGCCCGCGCGCTCAACGCGTTGCACGTCGGGTTCCTCGGCGCGATCACGGACGGGGTCTACCACGCGATCAGCCCCGGCCCCGCGATCGTCGTCACCGCGATCGTCACCGGGCTGATCTGGGCGCTGCAGCGGAACATCCGGCCGGCTGCGGCGTTCGCCGGGGTCGTCGCGATCACCTGGATCCCGTCGGATCTGGCGAAGGAGATCGTGCACCGCGCGCGGCCTTCGGTCGACGTGCTGCCGCACCCGTTCGCCGTGCAGCCGGACCCCGGGTACCCGAGCGGGCACACGGTGTTCATGGTGGCGTTCACGATCGCGCTGTGCTGGGTGCTGCGGGACACCCGGTGGCACCGGCTCGCTGTGGTGCTCGGGACGATCGCGGTCGTCGTCGTGTGGTTCTCGGTGACGATCGACGCGGTGCACTACCCGACGGATGCGCTGGCCTCGGTCGCGTGGGCGCTCGCCGTGGCGCCCGCAGCACGCCTGGTGTGGGTGGACTGGCTGATGCCGCGCATCCCGTTCTTGCGCCCCGCGCGCCCTGCCGCGGGCACGGGCGGGGGCCGAGTCTCGCGCTGAGCGACACCTCTCGCGACCGGGAGCGCGAGAACTGTCGCTCAGGCCGAATCTCGGCGCAGCGTCAGCCCGCGCGCTGTGCAGCGTCAGCTCGCACGCTGTGCAGCGTCAGCCCGCGCGCTGGCCGCGTGCGACGAGCAGCGCGAGCACCGCGACGACCGCGGCAGCGAGCATCACGATCGCCAGGGGCACCGCGGTGGCCGAGCCACCGATGCTCACGAGCGGGGACACCAGCGCGGCGAGCCCGAACTGCAGCGCGCCGAGCACGGCGGACGCACTCCCCGCCGCGGACGGGACGGCACCGAGGGCCAAGGCCGTCGCGTTCCCGAGCACGAGCCCGAGGCTGCCGACCGCGGTGAAGAGCGGCACGGCGAGGAAGAGCACCGGCGCGGACGTGACGACCAGCACCGCGAACGCCACCGTCGACGCGAGCACCAGCACGATGCCGAGCGACAGCACGCCGACGACCGAACGCGTCTCGGTGAGCTTGGCGGACAGGATGCTGACGCCCATCAGCGCGAACGCGTTGATGCCGAACGCGATGCCGTAGCCGACCGTGCCGAAGCCGATCATGTCCTGGTAGAGGAACGGTGACGCCGAGATGTACGCCATCATCACCGCGAACGCGAAGCCGAACACCGCGGTGTAGCCGAGGAACGTCCGCGAGCGCAGTGCCCGGGCAGGCGAACCAGACGACGTCCGTGCCGCACGCAGCGCTGCACGGTGCGAGCGGAGGTGGGTCTCGCGGATCACGGCGAGCACCGCCACGAGCATGACGACCGACAGGCCGAGCACGACGGTGAGCAGTCCGCGCCATCCGATCGGCCCGGTGAGCAGCCCACCGAGCAGGGGCGCGACGACCGGGGCGACGCCGCCGACGATCATCATGAGCGAGAACGCCTTCGCTGCGGGCTTGCCGGTCGCCAGGTCGGAGATGACCGCGCGGCCGATCACCATGCCGGCCGCACCGCCGAGGCCCTGCAGGAGTCGGGCGACGATGAGCACGCCGACGTTCGGCGCGAGCACGGCTGCCGCACTGGCGAGCACGCAGAGCACCGCCCCGGCGATCAGCGGCGGCACCCGGCCGAACCGGTCGGAGAGCGGCCCGAAGACGAGCTGCCCCGCGGTGACCCCGACCAGGAAGGCCGTGAGGGTGAGCTGGACGGTCGTGGCCGAGGTCTGCAGCTCGACCGTCATCTCGGGGAAGGCCGGCAGGTAGAGGTCGGTGGCGAACGGGGCCACCGCGCTGAGCAGTCCGAGCACGAGCAGCAGCGCCGTGGTGATGCCCTGCTGTCGGGGTGCGGCTGCTGCCGTCGTGGGTGTCGCGTCGTGCGCGCGGATGGATCCGGTGTCCGTCGTCATGATTATGAAATCATAACCCAATGGTTGTGAATGCATAACCCCGGTCGCGCGGCGGTACAGTGCTGCCCATGGGACGACCGGTGACCGACGACGTGCTCGCCGAGCTGGCCGAGGCCGTGCTCCGGATCTCCCGCGAGATCGACCCGCACGGCACCCCGGCGCTCGACATCGTGCCGCTCACCGGGACCGAGGCGCTCGTGATGCGCTGGATCGACATGCACGCGGGCACCTCACCGAGCGCGACAGCGGAGGCAACCGCACTCCAGCGGAGCAACCTCAGCGCGGCCCTCCGCTCCCTCGTCGCGAAGGGCATGGTCGACCGTCGCGCGGATCCGGCCGACGCACGCCTGGTCCAGCTGTTCCCGACCGAGCGGGCGGCGGAGAACATCGCGATCCTGCGCGGACACTGGGCCACCAAGCTGCGGAAGGCCCTCGGTAGCGACGACGACGGCGTGCGGGATGCTCTCGCCCTGCTCACCCGGCTCGACGGCGGGCTACGGGGCTGAGGGCTCCTCGTCCTCGATGGGCAGGAGTCGACGGGCGCCGTGGCCCTCGGCAGCGAGCGCGTCGCCCGGGTTCATCACCAGGCAGGCGTTCAGCGAGACGCAGCCGCACCCGATGCACTGCGTCATCTCCTGCTGCAGGCGTTCGAGCTCCAGCTGGCGGGCCCGGAGTCGTGCACGCCACCGTTCGTTCAGCCGGTTCCAGTCCCGGAGCGACGGCATCCGGTCCTCCGGCAGGGTCGCGAACTGTTCGGCGACCTCGCTCAGCGGGATGCCGAGCCGTTTCGCCACCTGGATGATCGCGATCCGTCGTTCCATGTGTCGCGGGTACAGCCGGGTCCCGCCGTCGGTCCGCTCCGGGTGGATCAGGCCCTTGCGTTCGTAGAAGTGCAGCGCCGACGCCGCCACCCCGGTTCGCGCGACGACCTCGCCGATGGTCAGCAGATCGGTGGGTTTCGGACGCAGGATCTCGACCATGGTCGAGATCCTACGGATCTGACGGACAGGAGGCTCGTGGCAGCGCCGCCACGAGCCTCCCATTCGTTGCTGGTCGCGTCAGGCGACCGCTCGGCGGATCAGGTCGGCCACCGTCGCCTCGTCGGCAGCGCTGAACGCCGGCGTGATCGCCCACGACGTCGGCCAGAACGACCCGTCGTCGAGCTGCGCGGGGTCCTGGAAGCCGAGTGTCGCGTAGCGGGCCGTGAACTTCGCGGCGTCCTGGAAGAAGAACACCACCTTGCCGTCCTTGGCGTACGCGGGCATCCCGTACCAGAGGCGCGGGGCGAGCTCGGGCGCGGCCTCGAGCGCGATGCGGTGGATGCGTTCCGCGAGCTCCCGGTCCGGCGAGGGCATCTCGGCGATCTTGTCGACGACTGCCTGCGCCTCGGCCGCCGCCTTCTCCGCCTTGGTCCCCGTGCGGGTCCGTGCGGTGCGCTTCTCGGCGGCGTACTCCTTCATCGCGGCGCGCTCCTCGTCCGTGAACGTGCCCTCGGTCTTCGTCGTCCGTGCCATGGTCGGCCCTTCCTCGTCGTTGCGTCGAGTCTCACGCGCGGACCACGCTGTCGCTTCTCGGAATCTGCTCGGAACCCCGAGTTCGCATAACACTTGACCGACTATGCAGTATCCAATATGTTGTGTGTATTCGGACTCGCCAGGGAGTCCACACCACGAGGAGCACACCATGACCGCAGTCGCCGCGACCACCCGACCTGCCGCCATCCCCGCTGCACGGATGCCGCTCGACGCGGTCCTCGGCGGACTCGAGCGTGCCGCCGCGCGACTGCCGCACGCAGCAGCACTGCCGGTCATGGTGGCGCATGCCGCACTGTCGACCGTCGCCTACCGCTGACCCGGTGGGCGTTCCTGCCCACAACGCCCGCGATGGGAAGTCGAATCGCGCGTAGGAGGTCCGGAAAAGTGGCCACCTACGCGCGATTCGACCCCCTACGCGCGATTCGACCGACCGAAAGACCGAACGACCGGCCCCTACGCGCGATTCGACCGACCGAACCCCTACGCGCGAATCGACCGCGCGACCACGCGGCCACGGAGTCGCTCGCGCGTGAGCGCCGGCAGCGGGAACCCCGTGTCCCGCTCGAGCACGTGCGTCCCCGGCGGCACGATGGCGTCCACCGCGTCGAGCACGTCGTCGTCGAGCACGACCTCGGCCGCCTGCGCGTACGCGTCCACGTGTGACACGGTCCGCGGCCCGACCACCACCGAGGCCACGTCCGGGTGCGTCAGCGCGAACCCGATCGACAGCTCGAGGAGCGTCAACCCGGCCTCGTCCGCCAGCCTCCCGAGCCGATCGGCGACCGCGAGCTTCCGCCGGTTCCGCGGCGACCCGATGTCGTACATGTCCGGCTGCTCGACGGCGTGCGGGGACCGGGGTTGCACGGTGCCGTCCCGGTAGGCGCCGGCGAGCCACCCGCCGGCGAGCGGCGCCCCCGCGAGCACCCCGAGCCCGAAGCGCCTGGCGACGGGGAACACGGTGCGCTCGGCCGTCCTGGTCAGGATCGAGTAGGGCACGTGCGTCGCGGTCGCACTCTTCGCGCCGGAGCGGAGCCACTGCGCCTCGACGAGTTCCTCGGCGGGGAACCCGGGGATGCCGAAGCTGCGGATCTTGCCCTGCGCGACGAGGTCGGCGAGCGCGTCGAGGGTCTCGTCGAGGGACGTCGCCGGGTCGGGCCGCGCGGGCTGGTACAGGTCGATGACGTCGGTGCCGAGCCGTTCGAGGCTCCGCTCGACCGCGCGGAACATCCACCGCCGGCCGGATCCCCGGTGCGCGGGGTCCTCGTCGACGGGGTCGCCGAACCGCACCGACACGAAGACGTCGTCGCGGCGTCCGGCGAGCGCGGCGCCGACGACGGACTCCGCGAGCCCGGATCCGTGCGCGTCCGACACGTCGATCGCGGTGACGCCACGGCCGAGGGCCTCCAGAACGAGGTCCACCGCACCGTCCACGTCCCGCTCCGCGACGCCCGCGATGGCCCGCGTGCCGAGCGTCAGCGCGCTGACGGGCGCACCAGTCCGCCCCATGGTCCGCTGCTCCATGGCCGACACGATATGGGCGACCACGTCTCGACGTGACGCGGGTGACGAACCGTGACGAGCCTCCCGTTCGGTCCGCGCGGACGTGACGTTCCGTGACACGCCCTTCTGCGGTCCGCGACGCCGTGTGACGGTCCGTTGCGACGGAAGACGGGAGGCTCGACCCGACCCCGCCGGGCTGCCTACGGTCCTCGACATGACCCGATCCGACACTGCCCGGCGCGTGTTCCACCGCCGCGTGACCGCGGCGCTCGCCGCTGCCGCCGCGACCGTGGTGCTCCTCGCCGGCTGCTCCGCCGGCGCTGCCTCGGCGACCCGCGACACCGGGCCGGTGCGCGGCGGGAACCTCGTCTACGCGACGGACCGTGAGCCGACGTGCCTCGACCCCCACAACTCCGGGGACATGCCGCAGACGTACATCGCCCGGCAGTACCTGGACTCGCTCGTGTCGCTGCAGCAGGACGGCTCGGTCAAGCCATGGCTCGCGTCGAGCTGGACGATCTCGGACGACGGCACGCAGTACGACTTCACGCTGAAGGAGGGCGTGGAGTTCACCGACGGCACCCCGTTCGACGCCCAGGCAGTCGTGGACAACTTCACGCAGATCCTCGACCCGGCGACGCAGTCCTCCACCGACCTGCTCTACCTGACCGGGTACTTCGACAAGGCCACCGCGATCAGCGACCACGTCGTGCGGATCACCCTGAAGCGGCCGTACTCGCCGCTCCTCGCCGCACTGTCGCAGGCGTTCTTCGGCATGGAGTCGCCGCAGGCCATGGCGCGGGGGCTCGCCGCGAACTGCGAGTCGCCGGTCGGCACGGGGCCGTTCAAGGTCGTGGCGTGGAACCACGAGCGGGACGTCGAGCTCGTCCGGAACGACGCGTACAACAGCGCCCCGGCCGATGCGAAGCACCAGGGTCCCGCCTACCTCGACGGCATCACGTGGAAGTTCCTCAAGGACAACACCACGCGGTACGGCGCGCTCAGCTCGGGTGAAGCGGACGTCATCTTCAACGTCCCGCCGGAGAGCGAGGGTCTGGCGAAGTCGGACCCCTCGATCGAGCTGCAGTCGTTCGTGCACTCGGGAGCGCCGTTCAGCCTCGACATCAACACGAAGAGCACCGTCTTCAGCGACATCCGGGTCCGGAAGGCGTTCGTGCACGCCTCGGACGCGAAGGAAGCCGTGGAGAGCGCCTACAACGGGGTGTTCCCGTACGAGGGCAACAACGTCTCCTCGGGGACGCCGCACTACGACGCGGCCTACCACGAGCCCTTCCCGTACGACCCGGCCGAGGCGAAGCGGCTCCTCGACGAGGCCGGCTGGACCGGACGCGACGCGGACGGCTACCGGACCAAGGACGGCGAGACGCTGACCGTGAAGCTGCCGTACAACGCCGACTCCGCGGAGACCCCACCGGCCGACGTCACGATCCTGCAGGACATCCAGGCGATGGAGAAGCGCGTCGGGGTCAAGGTCGTGCTGCAGGCGCTGGACTCGTCCTCGATGAACGCGGTGTGGGGCAACCCGAAGGCGTACGACCTGCTCGGGAACTACTGGAACAGCCCGACGCCGCACGTGATGTACATCAAGTACTCGAAGGCGACCTACGACGTCGACAACGGCCAGAACTCGGCGTTCGCGTACGACGACGAGCTCGACCGGCTGCTCATCGCGGGCACGGCGACGACCGACCCGGCCGAGCAGGCGAGGTACTACTCGGCGGCCCAGAAGCGGCTGTCGTCGGAGGCCTGGACGCTGCCGCTCTACCCGATCCAGACCCGCCTCGGCATCTCCGACCGCGTCGGCGGCGTGTGGATCGAACCCAGCGAGGGCGAACCCGTCCTCTCCGACGCCTACCTGATCGACGGAGGCAAGTGATGGTCATCCGAGTCACACGACGCATCGTGGAGGCGGTGGTCCTGCTCCTCGCCGTCGGCACGATCGTGTTCTTCCTCGAGCACGCCGTGCCGGGCGACCCCGCGGTCGCGATCCTCGGCGGCGCCGCTGCACACCCCACGAAGGAGGCGGTCGCCGCGGTCACCGAGCAGTACGGCTTCGACCGGCCGCTCATCGCGCAGTACGGCGACTTCCTCGGCGGGCTGTTCCGACTCGACTTCGGGGAGTCCTACACGCTGAAGCAGTCCGTCACGAGCGTCATCGCGGGGCAGATCGGCCCGACCTTGGCGCTGACGGTGTCCGCGCTCGTCATCGCGTGGCTGCTCTCGATCGCGTCGACGCTCCTCACCGCCGGTCGCCCCGGCATCGTCGGACGCCTCGGCTCGGTCGTCGAGACCGTCGCCGCCGGGCTCCCGCAGTTCTGGCTCGGCCTCGTACTGCTCCTCGTGTTCGCCGTGCAGCTGCACTGGTTCCCGGTGATCGGCTCCGGTCCGCTCGGCATCGTCCTGCCCGCCCTGACGCTGGCCATCCCGCTCGCCGGGTTCCTCGGGCAGGTCACCCGCGACGAGTTCGAGGACAAGCAGCAGCAGCCGTTCGTCCTCTCCGCCCGCAGTCGGGGCCTCTCCGAGCACGCCATCCGCGGGAAGTACGTGCTCCGGCACGCGGCGCTCCCCGGGGTGACGCTGTCCGGCTGGGGCCTCGGCTCGCTCGTCTCCGGCGCCGTCATCGCCGAGGTCGTCTTCGCCCGCCAGGGCATCGGGCAGGTCCTGGTCACGGCCGTGAGCGCGCAGGACCTGCCGCTCGTGATCGGCATCACCTTCGTCGTGGCACTCGTCTACGTCGTGGCGAACATCCTCACCGACATCGCGTACGTCGTCATCGACCCACGACTGCGCCGAACGAGCGGAGCCGCAGCATGACCACCGCAACGATCGCACCCAGCGAACCGACGGCCCTGGGGCCGGCACCGGTCCCGACCGCCACCGGCGCGACCACGGTGCGCCGAGCCTCCCACCCGTTGCGCCGCGTCTCGTTCTGGGTGGCCGCAGCGTTCATCGCGCTCGTCGCGGTGGCGGCCCTCTGGCCGTCCCTGCTCGCGCCGCAGGACCCGCTCGCCATCGACCTCGGCAAGAGCTTCGACGCACCCAGCGCGCAGCACGTGTTCGGCACCGACCAGTCCGGCCGCGACGTCTACTCGCGCGTCGTGCACGGCGCCGGCCAGTCGGTCCTGATCGGCGTCGGGGCGACCGCGCTCGGACTCGCGGGGGCCGTGCTGCTCGGGGTCCTCGGCGGCCTCGGCGGCCGTGCCGTCGACGCCGTCGTGACCCGCGTGATCGAGGTGCTCTACGCGTTCCCGGGCATCCTCCTCGCGCTCATCCTGATCGCCGTGTTCGGGTCGAGCGCGGGGACGCAGATCCTCGCCGTCGGCATCGCGACCGTCCCCGGGTACGCACGGATGGTCCGTGGGCAGGTGCTCGCCGTCCGTGGTGCGCCGTACGTGCAGGCGGAGCGGGCACTCGGGCACTCCTCGGCGCACGTGCTGTTCCGCACGCTGCTGCCGAACGCGTTCCGGCCGCTCACCGTCCTGGTCACGCTCGGCATCGGGCAGGCGATCGTCTGGGCGTCGGCGCTCGGGTTCCTCGGCATGGGCGTGCAGCCCCCGGCGCCGGAGTGGGGCGCGATGCTCAACGCCGGCCGCAACTACCTGCAGCAGGCGTGGTGGCTCGACTTCTGGCCCGGTGTCGTGATCGTGCTGCTCGCCCTGTCGCTGACCGCCGTCGGTCGCGCCGTGCAGACCCTGACCCAGCCTGGAGGCCCCCGATGACCACCGCAGACTCGCTCACCTCCGCCACGTCAGTCGTCCAGGGCTCAGCGCCGGTCGTCGACGTCCGGAACCTGTCCGTCGCCTTCGGCGACCGCACCGTCGTGCAGGACGTCTCGTTCACGCTCGAGGCCGGCCGTTGCGTGGCGATCGTCGGCGAGTCCGGCTCCGGCAAGAGCGTCACCGCCCGGTCGTTGCTCGGGCTGAACGGGACCACTGCGACGACCACGGCCTCGGCCCTGTCGCTCGGTGGCCAGGACCTCCGGGACCTGTCCGACGGCGCGTGGCGGAAGGTCCGCGGGAAGCAGGTCGGCTACGTGCTGCAGGACGCACTGGTCTCCCTCGACCCGCTCCGCAAGGTCGGTGCGTCCGTCGCCGACGCGCTCCGTGTGCACGGGGTCGGACCGCGGGCCGAGCGCGAGCGGCAGGTGCTCTCGCTGCTCGAGCGCGTCGGGATCCCCTCGCCGTCGCTGCGCGCCCGTCAGCTGCCGTCGGAGTTGTCCGGCGGGCTCCGGCAGCGTGCGCTCATCGCCGCCGCGATCGCACTCGACCCGGCGGTGCTCATCGCCGACGAGCCGACGACCGCGCTCGACACCACCGTGCAGGCGCAGATCCTGGCGCTCCTCGACGAGCTCCGTGCCGGCGGGACCGGGCTCGTGCTCATCAGCCACGACCTCGGCGTCGTCGAGCAGCTCGCGGACGACGTCGTGGTGATGCAGCACGGGGTCGTCGTCGAGCAGGGGCCCGTCGGCGCCGTGCTCGGCGACCCGCAGCACCCGTACACGAAGCGGCTGCTCGCGGCGATCCCGTCCGCACACGCACCGGGAGCCCGGCTGTCGGACGCTCCCCGTGCGACCCTCGCACCGCGGCCGGCATCGCGTCCGGTGCCCGTGGCCGGCTCCGTCGTGCTGTCGGTGTCCCACGTGACCAAGCGGTACCGAGGGCCCGACCGGGTCGTGCGGACCGTGGTCGACGACGTGTCGTTCGAGCTCCGCGCGGGCGAGACGCTCGGCATCGTGGGGGAGTCCGGCTCCGGGAAGTCCACGACCGCGGCGATCGCCCTCGCGCTGACCCCGCCTTCGTCGGGGACGGTCACGTTCGAGGGGCGCCCGTGGTCGGCGCTGTCCGAGCGGGCTCGTCGCGGCGATCGTCCGCGCATCGCGACGGTGTCGCAGGACCCGCTGTCCTCGTTCGACCCCCGCCGCACGGTCGGCGAGCTCATCCGCTCCGCGCTGACCGGCGCCCGCGCTGCTCGAGGCGATCGACCCGGGTCTCGTCGCGGCGATCGGGACCAGGCGCGCGTGGCGGAACTGCTCACGGGCGTGGGGCTCGACGTGGGGATCGCCCGCCGGCACCCCTCGACGCTGTCCGGCGGGCAGCGGCAGCGCGTGGCCATCGCCCGGGCGCTCGCCACCGACCCCGACGTGCTCGTCCTCGACGAGGCCGTCAGCGCCCTCGACGTCTCCGTCCAGGCGCAGGTGCTCGACCTCCTCGCGGACATCCGCCAGGAGTACGGCACCGCCGCGCTCTTCATCTCCCACGACCTCGGGGTGATCCACCACGTCAGCGACCGCGTGCTCGTGCTGCGCGACGGTCGTGTCGTCGAGGAGGGGCCGGCCGACCAGGTCTTCCGCTCCCCGCGCGACCCGTACACGCAGGGGCTGCTCGACGCGGTCCCCGGCGTCAGCATCCACCGGAACCCGCAGGAGGACTCATGACCATCACCACACTCCCCACCCGGACCTCGCTGCTGGAGCGCTTCGCTCCGGTGTTCGCCCGGATCGCGGACGGCGCCGTGGACCGCGAGCAGCACCGCACGCTGCCGCACGAGCAGGTCAGGTGGCTCGCGGACGCGGGGTTCACGGCCGTCACCGTCCCGGTCGCCGCGGGCGGTGCGGGTGCCTCCGCATCGGACCTGTTCACCCTGCTCATCCGGCTCGCCGAGGCAGACTCGAACATCCCGCAGCTGCTCAGGGCGCACTTCGCCTTCGTCGAGGAGCTGCTGCTCGATCCGGACGTCGTCCGCCGCGACGAGTGGTTCACGCGGATCGCCGCCGGCGAGGTGTTCGGCAACGCCAGTCACGAACGCTCCACCGCGGCCGTCGGTTCCCTGTCGACGCACATCGTCCCGGACGGCGACGGGTGGCGTCTGCACGGCCAGAAGCACTACAGCACCGGCACGATCTTCGCGGACTGGACCACCGTCACCGCGCAGACGCCGGACGGCCACACCGTCGGGGTCACCGTGCGGGTGGACGACCCGGACGTCGAGGTCCACGACGACTGGAACGGCTTCGGGCAGCGCCTGACCGGCAGCGGCACCACGACGTTCGACGGCGTGCGGGTCGAGCTCTGGCAGCTCCGACCCGAGCGTGCCGAGCGACGTACCGTGCTGCCGGCGTTCCTGCAGACCGTGCTGCTCGCCTCGCTCGCGGGGGTCGGCGCCGCGGCGGCCCGCGACGCTGCGGCGTTCGTGCGCTCCCGGACCCGGCACTACCAGCACGGGGTCGGCCGGACCGCGGCGTCCGACCCGCTCGTGCAGTCCGTCGTCGGACGCATCGCATCGGACGCCGTCGCCGCAGAGGCCCTCGTGCTGAACGCCGCAGCGGCCATCGACTCGGCGCACGACGCGATCGTGGACGGCGAGCCGGGCACGGACCTCGACGCGCTCGTCGACGCCGCCGAGCTCCGGACGATCGCCGTGCAGGGGACCGTCGTCGAGGTCGTCCTGCGTGCGACGACGACGCTGTTCGAGGTCGGCGGTGCGAGCGCGACCGATCGGGACCGAGCACTCGACCGGCACTGGCGGAACGCTCGGACCCTGTCGTCGCACAACCCGGTCGTGTTCCAGCAGCGGGTGATCGGCGACCACCTGGTGAACGGCGCGCCCCTGACCTACTTCTGGGCCACGGGCGAGACCCGCTGACCGACGAGGTCGGACGTCACTCGGGGAAGTCGCCCCGGAGCCAGCCGACGTACCGGTCGAGCGACGACTCGACGATCTCCGATGCGTCGGCGGGGAGCTCCCCGAACGCGCTGTAGAGCCGATCGAACGCGAACCCCCGCGCCACGTCCTGCACCCGACGCACCGCGCGCTCGGGCAGCGGGATGTTGTTCACGAAACTCCGCATCACGTTCGCCGACTTCCTGTCGCCGCCGACCGCGATCGTGTCGCCCGTGAGCAGCACGCCGCGTCCGTCGGCACCGGCCGCCCAGTGCACGACGCCGCTCCCCGCGAAGTGCCCGCCGGCCTCGACCATGACGAGCCCCGGCAGCAGCTCGACCCGGTCCCGCCACAGCGCGATCACCGGATCCGGGCGGCGGATCCAGTGTTCGTCCTTCGCGTTGACCAGGACAGGAGCCCGGTCGAACGCGTGGCTCCACTGGATCGACGACCCGGTCAGGTGCGGGTGGCTCGAGGCGATCACCGCGACGCCGCCGAGGGCACGCACGGCAGCGACGCCGGCCTCGTCGATGAACCCCGGCGGCTCGAACAGCAGGTTCCCGCCCTCGGTCTGCACGAGGAGTCCCCGCTGGTTGATGCCGAGTGCGGGCTCGGTCGTGATCGCGTGCAGGCCCGGTTCGATCTCGGTGACGACGATCCGGAGGCCCTCCTCGGCGAGGGAGTCCCGTGTCGTCCAGGCCTGTCCGCTCGCCGGCACGAACTGTCGTTCGTCCGAGCAGATCTCGCAGCGGGCTGGTGGTTGGTCGGTGTCGGCGTGCTCGATGGCGCACGTGGCGCAGGTCCAGATGGTCATGGCACCCAGTGAACGACCTCAACCAATGTTGAGATCAAGCCCGCTGGTACCATCGAGGAACGCAGTGTGTATCTACCGGCCGTCGCACCTCGACGGACAACGGCGGCACCCGATGGGTCCGCCGGACAGACGCGGGCCGAGAAGGCACACCTCGACATGCTCCAACCGCGTTCTTCCGACGCATCACTGATCGCCCACGCCGGACGGTCCTACTTCCCGATCGCGTTCATCGCCCGGCTCCCCTTCGCGATGATGGTCGTCGGCGTCCTGACCCTCGTCGTCGCCTCCCGTGACTCCGTCGCCCTCGGTGGCATCAACTCCGCGTTCGTCGGCATCGGCTCGGCGGTCTTCGGCCCCATGGTGGGTGCAGCGGCCGACCGGCTCGGCCAGCGGAAGGTGCTGGTCCCCGTCGGCCTGGCGAACGGCGTGCTGCTCGGCGTCCTGCCGTTCGTCGTGCAGAGTGCCGCTCCGGACCTCGCCGTGCTGGCGATGTCGTTCCTGATCGGCGCGACGGCACCCCAGGTCGCCCCGATGTCCCGCACGCGGCTCGTCGAGATCATCCGGCAGCGCATGTCGGGGGACCGCCGCGAGCGGGTGCTCAGCGGCACGATGGCGTACGAGTCCGCCGCCGACGAGACCGTGTTCATCATCGGTCCGTTCCTGGTCGGGCTGCTCGCGAGCGCGATCGCTCCGTGGGTGGCCGTCGCGGGTGCGTCCGCGCTGACGTTCGTGTTCGTGACGGCGTTCGCACTGCACCCGACCGGCAAGCTCGCCGCCGGGCAGCACGCGGTGGTCGCCCAGGCACCGGCTCGGGAGCTGCTGCGCCCGCGGCTGGTCGTCGTGGTCGCCGGGATCCTCGGCATCGGCTTCTTCTTCGGCTCGACCCTGACCTCGCTGACCGCGTTCATGGAGGTCCACGGCGAGTCCTCGCAGGCCGGGCTCCTCTACGGCCTGATGGGGATCGGTTCCGCGGGACTCGCGCTCGGCTCGGCGGCGTTCCCGAAGGCGTTCGGCATCGGCTGGCGGTGGCTCGTCTTCGGTGTGGTGCTCCTCGGTGGGGCCGTCGCGTTCGCCTCCGCGGACTCGGTGCTCGCGGTCGGGATCGTCCTCGCGATCATGGGCGTCGGCATCGGCCCGACGCTGGTCGCGCAGTACAGCCTCGGCTCGGACCGGTCACCCGTCGGGCGCTCGGCGACCACGATGACGATCCTCGGC
This sequence comes from Microbacteriaceae bacterium PS02333, assembly GCA_029959665.1. GTDB lineage: Bacteria > Actinomycetota > Actinomycetes > Actinomycetales > Microbacteriaceae > Curtobacterium > Curtobacterium guangdongense. Next base: position 73,833 of record JASCOI010000002.1, on the reverse strand, counting down.
TCCGCCGTGATCGTCGGCCAGTCGCTCACCTCGGCGGTCGTCGGCGAGGTCGCGGAACGATCCGGCACCGAGACCGCGATGCTCTTCCCGGCGCTGTCCGCCGCCCTCGTGGTCCTGGCCGCCGTCGTGAACCTGGTGCTGTCGCGTCGGGACGCGACCACCTGACGGACTGGAGGCTCGTGGCGGCGTCGCCATGAGCCTCCAGTCCGGCAGTCCACGGGTCAGCCGTGGACCGCGACCGTCCTCGGGGTCCCGACGTTGCCGGTCCGGTCGACGGGCCAGGCCATCAGCGTGTACTGCTGACCGGCGACGAGCGCCGGCAGCGGAGCGGTACCGGTTGCGGCCATGGCGACGGCGACGCCCGAGGTGACGGTCGCTCCCGAGCCGTCACCCGCGACGAGGCGTACGACCGTCGTCCGCGCGTCGGACGTCGCTGATCGCGTCCAGGTCGCACTGCGCGACGCGGCGTCGACCACGAGCGTCTGCGGGCGGGCGGGCGCCGTCACGTCCGCGCGATCCCGCCACTGGATCTCGGCGGTCGCCCGACCCGAGCCGTCGCCGCAGGCGGTGGTGAACCGGATGTGCGCCCGGAGCAGGGTGCCGTCGGGGCGCCGAGCCACGTCGAGCACGTTCTCGGTGCCGCTGGTGCTCCCGCATCCGTACGCGTTGGCCGACAAGACCATGCCGTAGCGCTGGTGGTCGCCGAAGTCCGTCAGCGAGTGCTTGCCGAGTGTGATCGAGTCACCTGGAACGGAGAGCCCGACCTGGTGCACACCGAAGTCGCCCGACGCCACGTCCGCCGTCGTGAACCACCAGGTGCCCGCTCTGGAGTACTGCTGCGCGACGCGCGTGTGACCGTCGGCCTCGTCGTCGGTGAACGTCTTGCCGCGGTGGATCGAGTCCGTCCCCGTCGACGTGATGCGGGTGGTCCCGAGCGGGGCCGTCCCCGCGAGCGCAGTCGTCACGGTCGTCGCGCCGCTCGGGACGGAGAGCACCGCGGTCCGCGGCCCGGCGCCCAGGGGGGAGAAACCGACGCGCAGCGTGCACGTCGCATCCGGCGCCAACGTCGTGCCGCTGCAGGTGTCGTCCGCGATCGCCCAATCGGTCGGGGCCCACCCCGACAGTCCCACCGCGCCGATGGGCATCGGGGCGTCCGAGGTGTTGTGGAACGACTCCTGCGCCCACACCCGCGTGTTGCGGACCGGCACCTGCGGGAACGTCAGGTTGGTGGCGGACGGCCGGAGGTCCGGACCCGACTGCCCGAGCCGGACCTCGCCGAAGTACGTGCGACTCGCGTCCGGGTAGTCCGTCTGGAAGACGACGTCCAACCGGGTCAGCGTGCCGTCGGGGTTCGCGGCGATGTCGAGCACGTCGAAGACGCCGAGGGTCGTCCAGTGGGTGCTCCCACGGGTGATCACCACCTGGGCAGGATCCCTGTTGTCGTTCGGCGCCGATTCGTAGTGCCCGACGTGCAGGTCCTGACCCTCCGGCGGCGTGATGACGACGGTGGTGCCGTCCGTGCCTGCCTCGACTCGCTGGAGCCGGGCGTCGCTGACGATGTCCGGGCCGTCGCCGGACACGGGAGCGATGGCGCGTCCGTCGCCCGTCGGCTGGTTGTTCCCGATGGTGATGGTCGCGTCCGGCAGCTCCGGTGCTGCGGAAGCGGGTGCGGCGGGGACGCCGACGACGGCGGCCACGAGGCTGACCGCCAGTGCAGCGGTGACGATCTGGGGATGGCGCACGGGGTCTCCTGCTCGGCGTCGAGTGATGTGTCCAGCCTGGTCGAACGGTGTCCTGTTGTCCGGATCGCTGCGCGTTCCCGCAACCGGAGTCGCGTCCGTTCCCCGGTCGCGTGCAGCGGATACGTTCGGTCCATGGACGAAGCGAGTCGCGACCTCATCCCCGCCGGCACCACGTTCACGGCCGACGACGTCACCTGGTGGGCCGGGAAGGGCGAGCGTTCCCTCGACCAGGCGATCGCCGAGGCCGACGTCCTCGTCAGCGCACCGCACGCCGGTGCGGCGATCCCGGAGGAGCTCGATCGGTTCCTCGCGCCGGAGTTCACCCGGCGGCTGCAGTACGACTACACCGACGTGTCGACGAGTGCCGTCGTGCGGCGGTGGGCCGAGATCGACCCCCGCGTGGTCGTCGTCGAGAACCCGCATCCCCGCATGGTGCGCGACCCCAACCGTGCACGCCCGGCGAGCCTCGTCGACGACCTGCGCGAGGCGTTCGACCGCGTCCGCACGGCCGGCCGCGGGAACCGCGTGGACCTCGGCGGGGTCGACGCGATCCGCCCGGTGACGTTCTCGTTCTTCCCGCTCATCGAACCGCCGACCTCCGACGCGGCGCTCCTGGAGCTGGCCACGGCGTTCGAGGACGTCGCCGACCGAGGGCTCGGCGTGTACGAACGGACCCGCGACGACCTCATCGAGCGCTTCGTGACGCGGACGATGGTCGACGGTGGCACGTTCACCACGCTCTCCTTCCACGACACGATGAACACCACCACGAGGATCGACGGTGCGGTCGACGTTCCCCGGGAGCCGAAGGACCGGCTCCCGGACGTGGTGGCGCTCTCGAACCGCGGCGACGCGAACGGCAACAGGCGTGGGGACGACGCCGTGACGATGGACCCGGCGCGACTGCGGGCCCTCGCGGCGGCGCACCGGACGGCGTTCGGGGTGCCGGACGACGCCGTGCAGTGCAACCAGCCCTACCTCGGCAGCCAGGAGATCATCCGCGCCGGTGCCCGGTTCGCGCAGCTGGCGAACGACGCCGCCGTGCACGGGGCCACGTTCGACGCGGTGCAGGCCGAGTTCCAGCGGGAGTTCCTGCTCGGGGAGGCGAACACCGCGGTGCTCCGTGCGCCGGGGACCGGGTGGGTCACGCCGGATGCCGCACACGTGGACCGCATCGCGCACGCGTGCCGGGACGCCTGGGACGCGTACCGGGCTGGCTGACGCCCGCTGATGTCAGCTGTCCCTGCGATGATTTGTTATGAAACCGCCCTTTCATAACATTTCATCTGGAGGATCGCCGTGCAACCAAGTCCGTACACGCCTGGCGAGGTCGCGCGCGCGGTCCCCGGGCGCGCCGCGCAGGTCGCTGATGTGGACGAGCGGTTGTCCGTGCTGGTCGATCTCCGCCGACTGGTCGGTCGGATCCGTGTCGACCACGCGCCGCGCGGCTTCGGGAAGACCTCGCTGCTCCGGGAGTACGAGCGACGGGCTCGCGCGCGAGGGGTGGTGACCGTGTGGGTCACGGCCGGCGAGGAGCAAGGCCTCATCGAGCAGATCTGCGATGCGGTCGAAAAGGCCACGGAGGAGTTCGGTTCCGTCACTCGGCGGAAGATCCGAGATCGAGTCGACTCCGTGCGGATGACCGTCGGTGCTCCCGGAATCGCCCAGGTCTCCGGCACGGTGCGAGCGCCGGGGCGTTCCGCGGAGCCGAACGGTTCTCGCGCGTTCGAACGAGTGATCCGTGCCGCTGCTGAGGACACGATGGGCATCGTGATCCTCGTCGACGAGATCCAGGCCGCCGACCCCGCCGGCCTCCGAACCCTGGTCTACGCCTGGCAACACCTGCAAGCCGAGGCGCAAGACTCGCCAGTGGCACTCTTCGCAGCAGGCCTCCCGAACGCGCCAGAGGTCATCGCGTCGATCGTGACCTTCAGCGAACGCATCGCGTATCGCCCCCTCGGTCCTCTCGAGCGGGAGGCCGAGGAAGTCGCGCTCGTCGGGCCCGCACGAGCACTCGGAGTCTCCTGGACGCCAAGGGCCGTCGACTTGGCGTTGGCCATCGCGCAGGGTTACCCGTACGCCGTGCAGCTCATCGCGGATGCTGCATGGGCGGCCACGGGTAGGCCTGATCCCGGTGGTGTGATCGACGCGGACGGAGTGGAGCGAGGGCGCATCGCGATGCGAGCAGACCTCGACGCGCTGTTCCGCGCACGATGGGCGAGCTGCTCGCCGCTCGAACGCCGGATGGTCGTGGCGATGGCCGAGAACGGTGACGGCCCGGTCGCTCGAGCAACGATCGCATCGAACCTGGGTACCTCGACGAACCAACTGTCGACACCTCGTGCGCGCCTGATCGACAAAGGTCTCGTCCAGCCAGCCGACCGCGGAATGCTCCAGTTCACGATCCCCGGATTCGCGGAGTTCGTCCGCTCACTCGAAGGGGAGTGAGGAGGCCGCCTGGCCGCGGGGTCAGCCCCAGAGCAGGCCGAACACCGCGCCGAACACGATCGTCGTCGCCGCGAGCACGAGCGTCGGGATGAAGAACGAGTGGTCGACGAGCTTCGTGCCGAGCTTCGTGCTGCCCGTCGGGTCGAAGTTCGCCGCCGCGATCTGCGAGCCGTTCGTCGGCAGCAGGTAGATGCCCGCGAACGCGCCCGCCCACATGCCGCTGAGCAACCCGAGCGGGATGCCAGCCGCGAGCCCGATCGGCACGATCGTCCTGGTAGCGGTCGACTGGCTCGTGGTGAGCACACAGACCAGGAAGACGCCGAGGGCGAAGATCCACGGCGCGGCGGTCACGAGTCCGCCGATCGACGTCGAGATCTCCTCGGTGTAGTGCGACAGGAAGGTGTCGGTCAGCCAGGCGAGCCCGAACAGGGCCACGGCGGAGACCATGCCGGCGCGGAACACCGTCGCCGTCGGGACCTCGGACGCCTTGGGTCGGCTGATCAGGATGATGAGCGTGCCGACGACGAACATCACGATCTCGATGATCGGCGTCATGCTCACCGGCACCCCCTCGGCGTCGAGCGGGCGGAGTCCCCGGAAGAGCCCGAACACCACGATCGCGACGACCCCGAGCAGGAACACGATCGCCGCGTTGCGTCCGCCGGAGGTCACGGTGACCTCGGCCTTCGCCGCGTCGGCCGCCGCGGACCCCGGCGCGGGGATCGTCCCGGCGGCGATGCGCGCCTGGATGTCGGGGTCGTGCGCGATGTCCTTGCCGAGCCGCCCGACCACGAACGACGACACGACGATGCCCGCGATCGCCGCCGGGATCGTCACCTTGAGGATGTCGACGAGCTCGTACCCGTACGGCGGCACCTCGGTCAGTGTCACCATCGCCGCCATGGCTGCGGACACCGGGCTGCAGGCGAGGGCGACGCCGGTGGCCACCACCGAGAGCGACAGGGGCCGCGAGGGGCGGATGCCGTTCCGGTAGGACAGGTCCTGGATGACGGGCAGCAGCGGGTAGAGGATGTTCGAGGTCCCGGCGCCGACGGAGAACAGGAACGCCACGAGCGGTGCGATCAGGGTGATCTGCTTCGGGAAGCGCGAGATGATCTTCGCCGCGACCGACACCATCCAGTCGATGCCGCCGGCGACCTGCATGATCGACGAGGCCACGACGACCGAGATCACGATGAGCAGCGCGTCGATCGGCGGCGAACCCGGCGGCAACCGGAAGACGAACACCAGGATCGCGACACCGAAGCCGCCCCAGAGCCCCAGCCCGACGCCGCTCGACCGGGTGCCCATGACGATGCACCCGAGCACGACCAGCAGTTCCACGATGAACAGCACGACGTCCATGCCGGACCCCTCCGTCAGCGCCCCGGCCCCTGTCCGGTGCGTCGAGCGCGAGCCTATCCAGGAAGCGCAGAGCCGGTTCGGTGCCGCATGAGGCGAAGGTGAAGCGGTCCCGTGCCAGCATGACGGGCATGGCACGGCAGACGACGGTCCTCGTGGTGGACGACGACCCGAACGTGCTGCTCGGCATCCGTGTCGCCCTCGAGACCGACGGGCACGCGGTCGTCACCGCTGCCGACGGTCGGCAGGCGCTCGCCGCGGTCGTGTCGGACGACCCCGACGCCGTCGTGCTCGACCTCGCGATGCCCTTCCTCGACGGGCTCGGCGTGTGCCGGGCCCTGCGTGCCGCAGGTGACGCCGTCCCGGTGATGATGCTCACCGCGCACGACCGACCCCGCGAGCGCGTGGACGGCCTCGACGCCGGCGCCGACGACTACCTCGGCAAGCCCTTCGACGTCGACGAACTCCGGGCACGGGTCCGTGCGCTCGTCCGGCGGGGCGGCCAGACCACGGACGTGGAGCCGTCCACGTGGCGCGGGATCGGTCTCGACGGCGAGCAGCAGCGCCTCCTGACGGCAGCGGGCCCCGTCGACCTCACGCGCACCGAGACCGTCGTCGCCGAGCTGCTGTTCCGCGACCCCGCGCGGGTCCGCACCCGTGACGAGCTGGGCGAGGCGGTGTGGCCCGACGGAGCCGTCCCCACGTCGAACGCCCTCGACGTCGCGGTGAGCTCCCTGCGACGGAAGCTCGTCGCCGCGACCGACGGCCCCTCGATCACGGCCGTCCGCGGCCTCGGCTACCGGCTCGAGCCGTGAGGACGCGGACCGGGTCGCTCCGCCGCCGCCTGGCCGCCGTCGTGGCCGGAGCGGTCGCGGTCGCCGTCGTCCTGGTGGCCGTCCTGACGTGGTTCGTCGTCGCCTCACAGCTGCACAGCGCGCTCGACACCTCCCTCGACCGCGAGGCCACCCGCGTCCAGCGTCTGATCCAGGCGAACGCCGACTGGACGGGGGAGGGTGCCGGCGGGTGCGAGTACGCGGTCGAGCCCGCGTGCGTCCGGCGCATCGACACCGGCGACGTGGTGGGCTCCGGCGCGGGGCCCCTCGCCGTCACCGAGCAGGCGCACGCGGTCGCGGCTCGGGAATCGGCACGCGCGCGGTACACGGCCGACGGGGTCCGGGTCGCCGTGGTCCCGACCCGCACGGACGAGGCCGTGATGGTCGGCGTCCCCACCCGGCAGACCGAGACCGCGCTCACGCGCACGGCCGTCGCGCTCGCCGTCGCCGGTGCCCTCGGGGTCGTGCTCGCCGCGGTCCTCGGGTACGTCGTCGCCACCGTGGGGCTCCGGCCCGTGCGCGCGCTGGACACCGCGGTGCGACGGGTCCGGGACACGGCCGATCCGCACGAGCGCGTCGACGTGCACCGCAACGACGAACTCGGGCGGCTCGCCGGCGCCTTCGACGAGATGCTCGCCGAGCTCGCGGCCGCCAGCGACGCGCAGCGGGACTTCGTCGCCGACGCGTCGCACGAACTCCGGACCCCGCTGACGACCCTGCGCACGAACCTCCAGCTCCTCACCGACGACCGGCCGCTCGACGAGGCCACCCGCGCCGCCCTGCGCGCAGCGGTCACCGAGGAGATCACCGCGATGCAGGCGACGATCGACGACCTCGCAGAACTCGCGCGCGGGGATCGTCCCGGCGCCGACGTCCTGACGACGGTGAACCTGGTCGGTGTCGTCCGATCGTCGGCGGCCACGGCAGCCCGCCGTTGGGGAGTGTCGTTCCGGGTGCAGTTCCCGTCGTCGGACGTCCCGGTGCGCGTCGCCGACGGACGGCTCCCGCGTCTGCTGGACGTCGTGCTCGACAACGCCGGCAAGTACGGCGCAGGCGAACCGGTCGACATCGAGGTCCTCGACGGGCGTCCGGTCCTCGTGTCGATCCGCGACCGCGGGATCGGCATCCCACCGGAGGACCGCGCACACGTCTTCGACCGCTTCCACCGGGCCGCGTCCGCGCGCGGGCTCCCCGGGTCCGGGCTCGGGCTGGCGATCGCGGCGCAGATCGTCGCCGCGTCCGGCGGGACGATCACGGCGGGTGCTCGTGGCGACGGCCCCGGGACCGAGATCGTCATCACCCTGCCTGCGACCTGACCGGGCTCGCGTGGAGGCTGTGTCGCACGATGAGTCGCCATCGGAGGACAGGTATTGCGAGCGATTGCCAGCGATTGGGTTTTCGTAATCTTCCACTATCGTTCTGTACATGCTGCCGGAACAGAATCCGTACAGTCCGGGATCGGGCCGCCGGCCGCCGGAACTGGTCGGTCGGACCGGGGAACTGGAAGCCTTCGACACGCTCCGGGCTCGTGTTGCCAATGGGCTCGGCGACCGTGGCGTCGTCCTCACGGGACTCCGAGGGGTCGGGAAGACAGTCCTCCTCAACGAGATGCACAGGATGGCGGACAGGTTCGAGTGGCTCACCGTGCGGATCGAAGCGCGCCGCGATGAGACCGGAGCTCGTGCAGTTCGCCGCGCGCTGGCTCGAGAACTCGTCGTGTCGGCTCGGAAGCTCACGCGAACGAGGATGACATCACGGATGCGCGAGGCGCTCGGCACGATCTCGTCCTTCAACGCCAAAGTCGGTGCAACCGGGATCGAGCTCGGTGTCGATCTGAGTCTGGGCCGCGCGGACTCCGGCGATGCAGAGGTCGATCTGCTCGAGTTGGTGGAGGACGTCGCGCTCGCGCTCGGCGAGCGGCGACGAGCATTCGGCGTCTTCGTCGATGAGATGCAGGATCTCGACTCGGAGACGATGGGGGCGCTCATCGCCGCGCAGCACGCCGCGAATCAGCGTGACTGGCCGTTCTACGTCATCGCCGCTGGTCTGCCGAACCTCCCACGGGTCCTCACGGAGACCCGCTCGTACGCCGAGCGCCTGTTCAACTACCGCCAGATCGGCAAGTTCAGCCGCGAGGACGCGACGCAGGCGCTTCGGGAACCCGCGGAACGACTCGGCGCGGAGTACTCCCCCGATGCGATGGAGATCCTCCTCGACGCGGCAGGCGGGTACCCCTACTTCATCCAGGAATACGGGCAAGCTGCATGGAACCTCGCGGGCGACCGGCTGGTGTCCGGCGCGGACGCAGTCGCTGCAGTGCAGTACGGCACCGAGCAGCTCGACAGTGGGTTCTTCCGATCCAGGTGGCATCGGGCCACGCCGTCCGAGCGACGGATGCTCCGCGCGATGGCGGTGGACGGCGAGGGACCGTCGCCCACTGCGCGCGTCGCGCAACGCATGGCTCTGCAGCCCAGCAGCCTCGGCCCCTACCGAGCGGCCCTGATCAACAAGGGTCTCGTGTACGCACCCGAACACGGCCAGATCGCCTTCACCGTCCCCGGGATGTCTGCCTACGTGGACCGCCACCATGACGAGCTCGACGACGCTGCCGACGACGGAGCCTCGACCGACTGACCTCACGTTCGGCTCACGACCGCGTCGCACCCTTGCGGCATGGTCATGCTGCACTCGAACCGCACGCCGCGCTCCGTCGCCGACGGTGCGCCGCTCCGCGTCGTCATCGCCGCGGGCGGCACCGGCGGACACGTCTTCCCGGGCCTCGCGGTCGCCGCCGCGATCGAACGACTCGTGCCCGGCGCGTCCGTCACGTTCTCGGGAACGCCGGACCGCCTGGAGGCTCGGCTCGTCCCCGCCGCCGGGTACCGTCTCGACACCACACCGATGGTGCCCTTCCCGCGTCGCGTGGACCGGCGTGCGTTCGGCTTCCCCGTACGGTTCGTCCGGTGCGTCCTGCGCGCCCGCCGTCAGCTCCGCGACCGACGGGCGGACGTCGTCGTCGGCGTCGGCGGGTACCCGAGCGTGCCGGCGATCGTCGCCGCGTGGACGCTCCGGATCCCGGTGCTCGTGCACGAGTCGAACGCGACGCCGGGGCTCGCGAACGTCCTCGCGGCGCGGCTGGCCGGGAAGGTCGCGTGCGCGTTCGACCCCGACCGTGCCGGGTTCGCGTCGAGCGCCGAGGTCCGGCGGGTCGGCATCCCGATCCTCCCGGCGCTGGCGTCCTGCGACCGGACGGCGATGCGGGAGGACGCCAGGGCGGCGTTCGGTGTCGCCGCCGAGGAGCGGTTCGTGGTCGTGTCCGGCGGGAGCCTCGGCGCGGTGTCGCTCGACCGTGCTGCCGTCGACCTGGCGTGTGCCCGGTCGTGGGACGGTCGGTTCCGCATGCTGGTCAAGGCGAGCGGCTCGCACGCCGCGGAGCTCGGACAGTGGCTCCGCGACGGCGGGGGCGACGCGGTCGCCACGATCGTGCCGCACATCGACGACATGGCCGCCGCGTACGCCGCGGCCGACGTCGTGGTCGTCCGAGCCGGAGCCTCGACCGTCGCCGAGGTCGAGCACCTCGGTGTCCCCGCCGTCCTCGTGCCGCTGCCCGGTGCCACCGACGACCACCAGACCGCGAACGCCCGGGCTCTCGCCGCGTCCGGCGCCCGTGTCGTGGTGCTGCCCGACTCGGAACTGGACGCCCGTGCCCTGGACCGGGCCGTCTCGGAACTGGCCGGGCCCGTCGGGGCCGAGCCGAGCCTCCCGGTCGCGCCGATCTGCCACGCGCACCACGCGACCTCACCCCACGCGGCGGCGGCCGACGCCGTCGCCGACTGGGCGATCGAACTCGCCCGTACCTCTGCGGAAAGGACCACACGATGAACGACACCTACTGGGAGGGCCGCAGCGTCCTCGTGACCGGAGCCGAGGGCTTCATCGGCTCGACGCTCGTCGACGCCCTCGTCGAACGGGGCGCCCGTGTCCGCGCGCTCTGCCACTACAAGCCGTACGGATCGGCGGGGTGGCTCGCCCGGTACGCCGACGACGAGCGCGTCGAGGTGCTCGCGGGCGACGTGCGCGACCCGTTCCTCGCCGACTCCGCGGTCGCGGGCACGGACACCGTGTTCCACCTGGCGGCCCTCATCGGGATCCCGTACTCCTACGTGGCGCCGGAGTCGTACGTGCAGACGAACGTCGTCGGCTCGCACAACGTCGTCGCCGCGTGCCGACGCCACGGTTCCCGGATGGTGCACACCTCGACGTCGGAGACCTACGGCAGCGCGGTGCGGGTGCCGATGGACGACACGCACCCGGCGCAGCCGCAGTCGCCGTACTCCGCGTCGAAGATCGCCGCGGACGCGATGGTGCTGTCGTACCACGCGGCCTTCGGGACGCCGGTCGCCGTCTGCCGCCCGTTCAACACGTACGGACCCCGGCAGAGTGCCCGTGCGGTGATCCCGGCGGTGCTCGGGCAGCTCGCCGCGGGGTCGGACGTCATCCGGATCGGCTCGACGGCGCCCACGCGGGACTTCACCTACGTGACCGACACGGTCGCGGGGTTCCTGGCGATCGGGGCATCGGACGCGGCGCTCGGGCGCACGTGCAACCTCGGGACCGGGAGCGAGGTGTCGATCGGGGACCTCGCGGCGATGCTCGTGCGGGTGAGCGGTCGTCGTGCGCGGATCGTGGCGGACGAGTCGCGCCTGCGCCCGGAGGCCAGCGAGGTCGATCGCCTGCTGTCGGACAACACGCTCGTCCGGTCGCTCACCGGGTGGGCACCGCAGGTGTCGCTCGAGGACGGCCTCGCGCGCACGTGGGAGTCGGTGCGGGCGTCCTCCGGCCTGGGCACCGCCTACGTCGTCTGACCCGCCCGCCGTGCCCGCCCGCCGTGCCCGTTCGCACAACCGAAAGCACTCCGCGCCGTTGAACGCCGCGGTGCGGATGGCTTTCGGTTGTGCAGGAGCAGATCGCGCTGTCGGGCGGTCAGGACTCGGTGTCGTCGACGAGGAGCGCCTGGTGGTCGTAGTCGCCGGAACGGACCCCGGCCCGGGCGATCATGTGCGTCGACACCGGCACCAGGAAGAGCTGGAACACCATGATCGGCAGGACGACCCAGAGTGCGGTCCACGTCCACACCGCGACGACGATCGCCGCGAGCCCGAACGCCAGCCCGAGGACCTGCGGCTTCGCCATCGCGTGCAGCCGGACGAGCGGATCGGGGAAGCGCACGATGCCGACGCCGGCGCCGAGCGAGAGCAGCGACCCGACGAGCAGCAGCCCGACGGCGATCCAGGCCCGGATGCCCGCGCCGTCGATGAAGGACTCGATGATCTCGATCACGACTCGCCCCCTTGTCGTCGCTCCGGTGTGGTGACGTCCACGCCGTCGTCGGACGGGTCCGAGGACGGCGTCACGGCACGGGCCACGGCGATGGTCGCGAACACGCTCGTCGCGGCGATCACCACCAGCACCGGGATCCCTGCGAGGTCCCGCCGGATCACCATGGCCGCCGCGATCACCACGAGGACGGTGGTGAGCACCATGTCGGAGCCGATCATCCGGTCGAGGATGGTCGGGCCGCGGACGATGCGGAACACGGCGAGGAGCAGGGTGGCCCCGAGCAGTGCGAGGACCACGGCGACGAGGATCCCCATCACGACGACTCCGGCGCTCATCGGGTCACCTCCGGCAGGGGTTCGGACAGTTCGGAGAGGTCCTGCTTCGACCCGAGCGCACGGATCACCATCGTCTCGATGCCGAGTGCCTCGCGCTTGGCGTGCTCGACCTGTTCGCGCCGCTCGGTGTCGAGCACGTGGAGCAGGAGTCGTCGGCGGCGGAGGTCGACGTCCGCGACGTAGGAGCCCGGCACGAGGGACACCGCGAGGGTCGCTAGCGTGAACGTCATCTCGGACGTCGTGTGCATCTGCACGAGCACGATCGAGCTGCGTCGGACACCCCGCGGCCGGAACGCCACCCACGCGACCCGGAACGACGCGGCGACGACGAGGCCGGACCAGACGACGAGGAACCACACGAAGTGCAGCGGGGAGAACCGGGAGGACAGCGGGACGGCCGGCAGGGGGAGGGCCTGCGTCACGAGGAGCGCGACGACGACCCCGCACAGCAGGGTCAGCGGCGTCCACGATCCCCACAGCAGCGCCCACAGCACGGTGAGCCCGAGCACGAGCGGCACGTCGTAGCGCCACGCGACGGCGATCCGTCGGGCGTTCGCGATGCGTCGGGTCCTGGCGTCGGTCACGGTCGTGCCCCCAGGACTGCCTCGACGTACTGCTGCGGGGATTCGAGCGACTCGGCCGCCCGGGTGGCGTACCCGTACAGCGGGCCGGCGACGACCGTGAGCGCGACGGAGCCGAGCACGGCGACCGTGGTGACGCCGACCAGCATGCGCGGCAGGCGGGTGCGGCCGGAGACGTGCTGCATGCTCCCGGTGACCGGATCCGTGACCGTCACCGAGCCTCCCGACAGGACGGAGCCGTCCGCCTCGGACCGGGTGACGGGTGCCGGCTCCGGGGCCCGCAGCGACTCGTGCGGTTCTGCCACCGCGACGTGCGGGGCCGCTGCTTCGGCAGCGGGCTTCGGCCGCCAGAAGGCGGCGTCCCACACGCGCATCAGTGCGTACAGGGTGAGGAGCGAGGTCACGACCCCGGCGGCGATGGTCATGTACGCCAGGGGACTGCCGTCGATCGCTGCGGCGCGGAAGAGCCCGAGCTTGCCGATGAAGCCGGAGAAGGGCGGGATCCCGCCGAGGTTGAACGCCGGGACCAGGTACAGGGCGGCCAGGAACGGCGCGGCCTTGAGCAGGCCGCCGAGCGACCTGGTCGACGTGGTCCCGCCGACGCGTTCCATCAGGCCCGACACCAGGAACAGCGTCGTCTGCACGACGATGTGGTGCACCGTGTAGAACACCGCAGCGGCCGTGCCGACGACCGATCCGAGTCCGACGCCCATCACCATGAACCCGATGTGGCTGATCAGCGTGAACGACAGCAGTCGCTTCACGTCGGTCTGCGACACGGCCCCGAGCACGCCGACGATCATCGTCAGCGCGGCGACCACGAGCAGGACGGTGTTGAGCTGCGGGCGCGGGAACATGATCGTCTCGAGGCGGATGATCGCGTAGATGCCCACCTTGGTCAGCAGGCCGGCGAACACCGCGGTGACCGGCGCCGGTGCGGTCGGGTACGAGTCCGGCAGCCAGAACGCGAGCGGGAACACGGCCGCCTTGATGCCGAAGCCGATGAGCAGCATCGTGTGGATGAGGAGCTGCACGTGGTCGGGCAGGGCGGCCATCCGCTCGCTGATCTGGGCGATGTTCACCGTGCCCGTCGCGCCGTAGACCAGCCCGATCGCCGAGAGGAAGATCGCCGACGCGATGAGGCTCGTCACGATGTACGTCGTGCCGGCCCGCACGCGCTGCTCGCTGCCACCGAGGGTGATCAGCACGTAGCTCGCGACGAGGAGCATCTCGAACGCCACGTAGAGGTTGAAGAGGTCGCCGGCGATGAAGGAATCGAGGACGCCGGCCGCCAGGACGAGGTACGTCGGGTAGAAGATCGTGACGGGCGCTTCGCCGTCGTCCGCGGCGAGGCCCTGCCCGATGGAGAACAGCAGGACGATGAGCAGCACGCTCGCGGACACCGTGAGGAGCAACGCGCTCAACCGGTCGACGACGAGCGAGATGCCGTAGGGGGCGTCCCAACCACCGACCTGCACGACGATCGTGCCGTGGTGGTCGACGAGCACCATCAGCGTCGCGGCGACGGCCAGCGCGATGACGAGCACGGCCACGGTGATCGCGCGCTGGATGCGCTGGTGCCGGAGCAGCCCGAGGGCGACGGCCGCACCGAGGAGCGGGACGAGGACGAGGAGCGGGACGAGGAAGGTCATCGGTGGGCCTCGTCCTGGGTCTGGTCTTCGTAGTGGCGCTCGTGGTCGGTGTCGGCTTCCGGGTCCGTGTCGGTCTCCGGGTCGTCCTCCGCCGGGGCGTCCCGTTCGTGCCGGATCGCGACGTCGGCCTCGTCCACCTCGACCTCGTCCGCACGGGACAGCGTCCACGAGCGGTGGATGAGGGCGAGGAGGAACGCGCTGACGGCGAAGGTGATCACGATCGCGGTCAGGGCGAACGCCTGGGGCAGCGGGTCGGTGATGCCCTCGGAGGACTTGCCGATCGGCGGGTTCCCGGCAGCGCCGGACATCACGAGCAGCAGCAGGTTGAGGGCGTTGCCGACGAGCAGGAACCCGAGCAGCATCCGCGTGAGCGAGCGTTCGAGCAGCAGGTAGACGCCGCAGGCGAAGAGGACGGCCATCGCGATGACGAGGACGAGGGTGATGGTCATGCGGTCACCTCTTGCTGTTCGTGGTCGTCGGGGTTGCCCTCGATCGAGTCGGACGTCGGGGTGTTCGTGTCCTCGAGCCGCTGCCGGTCCACCTCTGCGCCGAGGCTCCGCAGGACGTCGAGCACCAGGCCGACGACGACGAGGTACACGCCGATGTCGAAGAACGTCGCGGTGACGAACTCGACGTGCCCGAGGATCGGGACCGTGGCCTCGAAGAACTCCGAGTACAGGGCTTCCCTGCCGAAGAACAGCGGCACGATCGCGGTGATCGCGGCCGTCGCGACGCCGAGGCCGAGCAGCCGGCCGGCACGGATCGGGGCGGCGGCGCCGAGCTCCGCGGGGCCACCGGCCAGGTAGCGGGCCGCGAGCGCGATGCCCGCGACGAGACCGCCGGCGAACCCGCCGCCGGCGGCGTTGTGTCCGGCGAACAGCAGGTACACGGACAGGACGATGAGGCCGTGGAACAGCAGTCGGACGACGACGTCCAGCAGCGCGGAACGACCGGTCGGGAGCGCGGCACTCGTCGGCAGCCAGGCGCGGGGCTCGCCGTCCGGGCGGTGCTTGTCGCTCGCGACGACGCTCGGCAGGTCGCGGAGGCGGGGGAGCGTGTCTTCGCGCGAGTTCACGAAGATCAGGCTCGCGACACCGGTGGCCGCGGCGACGACCACGGTGAGCTCACCGAGCGTGTCCCAGCCGCGGAGGTCGACGAGCGCGACGTTCACCACGTTCAGGCCGTGCCCGAACGAGCTCGTCAGCGCGGGGAGGTCCGGCCAGATCGGCTTGGCCGACCGAGCGGAGGCGGCGACGACCACGACCACCGCCAGGGTGGCTCCCGCGAGCGCGGCGAACAGGGCACGGAGCACCCGGAAGCGCGAGGGGTTCGCGGTCGCGATCCGTGGGGGGAGGCGGCGGAGCACCAGGACGAAGGCGATGAGCGTCACCGTCTCGACGACGAGCTGCGTGAGGGCGAGGTCGACGGCGCCGTGCAGGACGAACAGCACGGACATGCCGTAGCCCGTGACACCGACGAGCACGGCTGCGGCGAACCGGGTCTTCGCGGTGAGGACGGCGATCGCGGCGATCGACATCACGATCACGACCGGGATCTGGCCCCACGAGTCGGCGAAGCGCACGTGGAACTCCCACGGCCCGCCGAGTGCCAGGTTGACGAGGGCGCCGGCGACGAACACCGACAGGATGACCGTCAGGTAGTAGGGGAGCGAGCCCCGCTGGAGGGCGGCGGTGACACCGGTGGCTGCGCGGTCGAGCCCGCGCATGACGTGTCGGTAGGTGTTCGCGGCGCTCGGGAACCCGGCGAGGCGGTGCTGGAGGGCCTCGACCCGGGTGCGTGCGGCGAAGAGCGCCACGCCGCCGAGGAGCGTGATCGCGGAGATGCCGAGCGCCGGCTCGAGTCCGTGCCAGAGCGCCAGGTGCGGCACGGCTTCGCCGGTCATCGACGCGGCGGCCGCGGCCGGTTCGAGCCCGTGCGCCACGACCGGCGTGAGGAGTCCGAGCGCGAGACCGGTGAGGCCGAGGATCGAGGGCACCACCCCGAGGCCGTGCAGCGCGTGCGGCTCGGTCTGCTCGACGCCGGGCTTGCGGGCGAAGGCGCCCCAGAGGAAACGCAGCGAGTACGCGACGGTGAAGACGGACCCGACGGTGACGCCGACGAGCGCGAACCACGCCCACCCGGACCCCGGGCCGTGCAGCGCTTCGACGAGCCCGGTGAGGACGGCTTCCTTCGCCACGAACCCGATCATCGGCGGGATGCCGGCCATCGACAGGAGCGCCAGGACGGCCACGGTCGCGAGCCAGGGGAGTTTCCGGCCGAGCCCGGAAAGGCTGCCGAGGTCCCGCGTGCCGGTGACGTGGTCGATCGTCCCGACGACCAGGAACAGCGTCGACTTGAACGCGGCGTGGGCGACGAGCAGCGCGATCCCACCGAGGGCGATCGCGGGCGTGCCCCAGCCGGCGGCGAGCACGAGGAACCCGAGCTGGGCGACCGTGCCGTACGCGAGCAGCAGCTTGAGGTCGGTCTGGCGGAGCGCCCGGTACCCGCCGATCACCATGCCGAGCACGCCGAGCAGGGTGATGGTCTCGCGCCAGCCCTCGAGCAGCGCGAACGCCGGGGCGAGGCGGGCGACGAGGTAGATGCCGGCCTTGACCATCGCCGCGGCGTGCAGGTACGCGCTCACCGGGGTCGGCGCGGCCATCGCTGCCGGGAGCCAGAAGTGGAAGGGGACGATCGCGGACTTCGTCAGGGCGCCGGCGAGGACCAGCACGACCGACACCGTGACGATCGTGCCGGTCGGGGCCTGCGCGATGATGGCGGACAGCTGCGTCGTGCCGGCCGTGACGGACAGGATGACGAGGCCGGCGAGCATCGCCAGTCCGCCGGCCGTGGTGACGACGAGCGCCTGCATCGCAGCGGCCCGGCTCGCCCGCTTGACGGCGTCGTGCCCGATGAGCAGGTAGGAGAAGACCGTGGTCGCTTCCCACAGGACGAACAGCACGATGACGTCGTCGGCGATCACCAGGCCGTACATCGACCCGGCGAACGCGGTGAGGACGCCGGCGAAGCGGCCGAGCCCCGGTTCCTTCGGGCCGAAGTACGACGCGCAGTACACGAGCACGAGCGCGCCGACGACGGACACCACGAGCGCGAGCACCCACGACAGCGCGTCGACCCGGAGCGCGATCGACAGGTCGAGCTGTGGGATCCACTGCACCGAAGAACTGATGCCACCGTGCAGGGCCCGGTCGGTCTGCGCGATCGTCAGGACCGCTGCGGCCGCAGGCGCGAGGGCGGCGACGGTGAACACCCGGCGACCGAGCAGTGGTGTCAGCGCGGGGACGAGGAGTGCGACGACTCCGAACGCGACGAGGACGGTGACCATGGGGCGCCTCCTCGGGGTCGGGCGTGCAAGTCCGGCTCTGGGTGGCTCTCAGGCTACCGAGAGCCGGATGGGGAGAACCTGAACGACCGGACAGGATGACCCGCCGAAGATCAGACTTCGAGCACCACTCTGCTCGTCCCCGCGTCGACCTGTCCGGCCCACGCGTCCGCGACGGTGTGCATCGGCACCGTGGTCGCATCGACCGCGATGGCGGCGACGATGCCGGGGAGCTCGGCGACGAACCCGGACGTCCCCACCGATCCCTGCCCGCTGCCGACGATGGTGAGGCCGGACGCGCGGAGCGCTGCGGACGGGATCGGGGCCTCCTGGCCGGCCGTCGACCCGATCGCGATCCAGTCGAGCCGCTCGCCGCGGGCCTCGCGGGCGGTGACGAGCGTCCGCATGACCGCGGCGGCGGGCGCACCCCAGACGTAGTCGATCACGACGTCCGCGTCGGACGCCGCGCGGCCGATCGCCTCGACGTCGTCGAGCGGGACGACGACGTCCGCGCCGAGCGCCGGGAGCTCGGCGAGCCGCTCCGGGTTGCGCCCGCTCGCGACGACGTGGGACGCCCCGAGGTGCTTCGCGACCTGCACGGCGGCACGGCCGGACGCCCCGGTCGCGCCGAGCACGAGCACCCGCGCACCGTCCGGGAACGCGATGCGGCGACGGAGCGCCACCCACGACGACATCACCGGGTTGACGCCGGCCGCGACCCGGGCGGGGTCGGCGCCGTCCGGCAGCACCACGCTCGCGCGCGGGTCCACCGCGGTGCGTTCGGCCATCGACCCGCGGGTGTCCGACTGCACGGCGAAGTAGCGGAGCGTGCCGTCCGGGAAGCGCCCGACGCCGTCGACGCCCGGGACGAGCGGCAGGGCGCCGTCGCTCGTGTAGTGCGATCCGTCCGCCTGCGACCGGACGCGGGGGTGCAGGCCGGCGGCGACGACGTCGACCACGACCTCCTCACCGCGGGGTTCGGGTTCCGGGAACTCGGTCCACGTGGGTGCCGAGCCGAAGTGTGTGACGAGCGATGCGTGCACGACTGCCTCCATTTGGTTCGTGTTACGAATCAAAGTAGTTCGCACCACGAAGTTCGTCAAGTAGGCTCGGACCATGGACACCACCGAGCAGGACCGGCTCGTCGACGCCCTCGGCCACGCGGCGTTCACGACCATGGGCTCGCTCACCGGGCTGGCGGCCGACGCCGGACTGTCCCTCACACAGCTCCGGGTCCTCGCGATCCTGCGTGACCGTCGCCTGCGGATCGGCGACCTGGCGGAGTACCTCGGGCTCGAGAAGTCGACGATGACCGGCCTCGTCGCCCGCGCCGAGAAGAAGGAACTGCTCGCGCGCGTCCCGAATGCGGACGACGCGCGCGCGGTCGACGTGGTGCTCACCGACCGCGGGCACGAGATGGCCGCCGCGCTCGAGGCCGCCATGCGCGACGCGCTCCTGCCGCTCACCGAGCGGCTGTCGTCGGCGGACCGCCGCCGGCTCCGCGAGCTGCTGGAGCGCATGCTGCGCTGACGTGCGCGGGTGCGGCAGCTGCCCTGGTCCCGCCACGTCCGGCCGGGGGGGGGGGGGCGGGGGCCCCCCCCCGCCCCCCGCCGGGGGCGGGGGGGGGCGGCGGCCCCGGCCCCCCCCCCCCCCCCCCCCCCGCGGCTGGTCGGGTCGGCTGCCGTGGGGACGCGTACGGGGGCTCGCAACCGCGGCGCGTACAGTCCGCGCCATGCGCACCCGGACCGCAGCACCGATCGCGTCGTTCGCCCTGCTCGTCCTGGCGCTCGCCGGGTGCACGGCCGGATCGGACGCCGACGAGCCGACCATGCGCCGCAGCGCCACTGCAGGGCCGGCGCCGACCGACCTGGCCACCGGCGAGGTCGCACCCACCGGAGCCGTCTCGGACGTCGCGACGGACCTCGACGCGCCGTGGTCGGTGGTGCTCACCGACGACGACGTCCCGCTCGTCAGCCTGCGTGACTCCGGGGACGTGCTCGAACTCGGGGACGACGGCGACACCCGCACGGTCGGCACGATCGACGACATCCGGCACGGCGGCGAGGGCGGACTGCTCGGCCTCGCACTGCACGACGACGACCTGTACGTGTACTCGACGGGGGAGGGTGGCAACCGGGTCGAGCGCTACCCCCTCACCGGCAGCGCGGGGTCGTACGGCCTCGGCGACGCGACGACGGTCATCGACGACCTGCCCGCGAACAGCTTCCACAACGGCGGGCGCATCGCGTTCGGCCCCGACGACATGCTCTACGTGACGGTCGGCGACGCCGGCAACCGGTCGGAGGCGCAGGACCGGGACTCCCTCGCGGGTAAGATCCTGCGGCTCACGCCGACGGGCGAGGTCCCTGCCGACAACCCGTTCGACGGCTCCCTGGTCTGGTCGCTCGGGCACCGGAACGTGCAGGGGCTCGGGTGGGCCGCCGACGGCACGATGTTCGCGTCCGAGTTCGGCGAGAACACCTGGGACGAGCTCAACGTCATCGAACCGGGTGCCGACTACGGCTGGCCCGAGGTCGAGGGCACCGGGGGTGTCGACCAGGGCTTCGTCGATCCGGTGCAGCAGTGGCGGACCTCCGATGCGAGCCCGTCCGGCCTCGCGGTGGTCCGTGACACCGTGTTCATCGCGAACCTCCGCGGCGAGGTGCTGCGGTCGGTGCCCGTGTCCGACCCGTCGACGTCGCGGGAGTGGTTCGCCGGGACGTACGGGCGGCTGCGCACCGTGCTCGCCGGCCCGGACGGCACGCTCTGGTTCGTGACGAACAACACCGACGGCCGCGGCAGTGCCGGCGCCGGCGACGACCGGATCCTGTCGGTCGCCCTGACCGACTGACCGGCTGACGGCCCGACGCGCCGCGCGCGCGTACCGTCGGGCCCATGCCTGCTCTCACCGACACGTTCGTCATGTCCAACGGCCTCCACATCCCGAAGATCGGGTTCGGCACCTGGCAGATCCCGCCGGGCTCCGAGGCCTACGACGCCACCCGCGTCGCGCTCGACGCCGGGTACCGCCACATCGACACCGCGGCCGCCTACGGCAACGAGGCAAGCGTCGGCGAGGCCGTCCGCGACAGCGGCGTCCCGCGTGACGAGGTCTTCATCACCACGAAGCTCCCGGCCGAGATCAAGACCGCGGCCGGCGCCCGTGAGGCCTTCGCGGCCTCGACGGCGGCGCTCGACCTCGGCGTCGTCGACCTGTACCTGATCCACGCGCCGTGGCCCTGGAGCGACATGGGCAGCGACCACCGCGCGGGCAACGTCGAGGTGTGGAAGGTCTTCGAGGAGCTCTACGACGCCGGCAAGACGAAGTCGATCGGTGTCTCGAACTTCGTCGTCGCGGACCTCGAGCACCTCCTCGCGAACACCGACGTCACCCCGCACGCCGACCAGATCCGCTGGTTCATCGGCAACACCCAGGACGACACGACGGCCTTCTGTGCCGAGCACGACATCCTCGTCGAGGGGTACTCGCCGCTCGCCACCGGTGGCCTGCTGTCGAACACGGCCATCGAGGAGATCGCCGGGAAGTACGACAAGACCGTCGCACAGGTCGCCATCCGCTACCTGCTCGAGAAGGACGTCCTGCCGCTGCCGAAGTCAACGACCCCGTCCCGCATCGCGGAGAACGCCGACGTCGACTTCGTCCTGGCGCCGGAGGACGTCGCGACGCTCGACGCGCTGGAGGACACCACGGCGTAGCCGCGAGTGGTGCCGGGGCGGGGACCGTAGGCTCGTGGTGTTCGAAGGAGAACCCATGACGTCGATCACCGACCTCGTCCCGGACCCCGCGGCGCTCGAGCGCATCGCGACCGGCAGCACCTGGGCCGAGGGGCCGTGCTGGATCCCCGCCACCCGGACGCTGCGGTGGTCGGACATCCCGGGCGACCGGATCGTGCAGTGGCACGCGGACACTGGCGCGACCGACGAGTACGCCACCGCCGTCGAGTTCACGAACGGCCGGACCCTCGACCGCGACGGCAGTGTCGTGCAGTGCTCGCACGGGAACCGCCGCGTCGAGCGCGACCGGGACGGGGTCGTCGAGGTGATCGCCGACGGGTGGAACGGCGTCCGGCTGAACTCCCCGAACGACGTGGTCGTGTCGCGGGACGGTGCCGTCTGGTTCACCGATCCGGCGTACGGCATCACGCAGCCGCGCGAGGGGCACCCGGGCGAGCGCGAGTACGGCGACCACTGGGTGTTCCGCTGCGGCTCCGACGGCGCCGACCTGCGCCCGGTGGTGCTCGACGCCGACGAGCCGAACGGGCTGGCGTTCGACCCGTCCGAGCGCCTGCTCTACCTCGCGAGCTCGTCCGGCGAGCGTCCCGTCATCCGCGCGTACGACGTCGACGGGCACCGCGTGAAGAACGGCCGGGTCTTCGCCACACTCGCGCCCGGTGAAGGCGCACCGGACGGCATCCGCGTGGACGTCGACGGCAACGTGTGGTCGTCGTCGCACGTGGGCATCATCGTGTTCGGCCCGGACGGCACCCGCATCGGCGAGGTCCCCGTCCCCGAGGTCGTCGCGAACCTCTGCTTCGGCGGCGACGACGGCACGACGCTCTTCATCGCGGCGACCACCTCGATCTACCGCATCGCCACGCGGGCGAGGGACGCCGCTGCCGTATCCTGACCGGGCCATGCAGTGCGACTACTTCGACCGCGGGGTGTGCCGCTCGTGCACGCTCATGGGGCAGCCGTACGCCGAGCAGGTCCTCGACAAGGAGCTCCGGACGCGCGAGCTCCTGCACGACGCGGTCGAGGCCGCCGGGGGTCCCGGCAGCGTCGAGTGGCTCCCCGCGGTCACCAGTCCGGAGTCCGGCTACCGGAACAAGGCGAAGATGGTCGTCGGCGGGTCGACCGAGCACCCCACGATCGGGATCCTCGACCACCGGCAACGCGGGGTCGACATCCGGCACTGCGGGATCTGCACGCCGGGCATCCGGCAGGCGCTCCCCGTCCTCGCGGAGTTCGTCACGTCCGCCGGGCTGATCCCGTACGACGTCGCTGCGCGGCGGGGTGAGCTCAAGTACGTCCTCGTCACCGAGTCGCCGGACGGCGAGCTCATGGTCCGGTTCGTCCTGCGTTCCGAGGGGCGGCTCGCACGACTCCGGTCGCGGCTCGGCGACCTGCTGCTGGCGCTGCCGAACGCGGTGGTCGTCACCGCCAACCTGCTGCCGGAGCACAAGGCCGTCACCGAGGGCGACCGCGAGATCGTCCTCACCGAGCAGGAGACGCTCCCCATGCGCTTCGGCGACGTGACGATGCACCTGCGCCCGCAGAGCTTCTTCCAGACCAACGCGCACGTGGCGTCCGCGCTGTACATGCAGGCGTCGGCATGGATCGACGAGGTCGCCCCGGCGTCGATGTGGGACCTCTACTGCGGCGTCGGCGGCTTCGCCCTGCACGCCGCCCGCCCGGGTCGTGCCGTGACGGGCATCGAGACCAGCGTCGAGGCGATCCGGTCCGCGAAGCAGTCGGCTCGAGAGGCCGGGCTGGTGGACGTCCGGTTCGCAGCGGACGACGCGACCGAGCACGCGCTCCGGTCCCGAGCCGGCACGACCCCCGAGCTGGTCGTGGTCAACCCGCCACGACGGGGCATCGGCCAGGCGCTGTCGGAGTGGCTCGAGGCGTCCGACGTCGAGCATGTCGTCTACTCGAGCTGCAACCCGGTGACCCTCGCGAAGGACCTCGCACGGATGCCGTCGCTCCGGCTGCGTCGCGCGCGCGTCCTCGACATGTTCCCGCAGACCGGGCACCTCGAGGCGGTCACCCTCCTCTCCCGCCTCTGACGGGATCCGGGCCGGACCACGGCCGGACGGGAGGCACGGGTCGGCCCCGCCACGAGCCTCCAGTCCGGCCTTGCCAGGGGATTCGGATGTTCGTGTACCCGGGGACAGCGGATCGCCGCGTCCGCGGCGATCGGCGTGTACAGGTTCGGCGGAGGGGGACAAGCGCAGATGGGTAGAACCATTTGTCTCAGTTTGATAACGACGCGGAGTTTCCTATGGTGGCCGACCGTGACGCCGGCGCGAACCGCTGCCCCCGGCGACACCTCAACAGACCGCGATCGGTCGGGGTGGGCAGCGAGTACGCCGGAGACGGCGGGCGGCCCCGGTGGAGCAACAACATGAAGAAGACCACTCGTACCCGCGCCGTCCTCGGCGGACTCGCCTTCGCCGGCATCGCCGCGGCAGGCGTCGGGCTCTCGGCCCCGGCCAACGCGGCCGACGGATCCACGTGGGACGCCCTCGCGCAGTGCGAGTCCGGCGGCAACTGGGCCATCAACACCGGCAACGGCTACTACGGCGGCCTGCAGTTCACGCAGGGCACCTGGGCCGCCAACGGCGGGACCGGCAGCCCGGCGAACGCCAGCCGCGAGACCCAGATCGCCGTCGCCGAGCACGTCCTCGCCTCGCAGGGCTGGGGCGCATGGCCCGCCTGCTCCGCGAAGCTCGGGCTGAGCGGCACGGCCGGCGCCGCCCCCGGCGCGATCCCGCAGCAGCAGGCCGCCCCGGCTCCTGCCGCGCCCGCACCGGCTGCCCCGGCGCAGAAGGCAGCACCGTCGACCACGAGCGCCGCTCCGAAGGTCACGGCTCCGGCCGCGCCGTCGAAGCCGGCCGCCGTGCCCACCAGCGGCAAGACCTACCAGGTCGTCTCCGGTGACACGCTCGACTCGATCGCCACGAAGCTGGGCATCGACGGCGGCTACAACAAGCTGTGGGCCGCCAACACGACCACGATCGACAACGCGAACCTGATCTACGCGGGTCAGACGCTGCAGCTCCCGGCCTGATCCCGGTCGACCGATCACCACGCGAACGCCCCCGTGACTCTTCGTCGCGGGGGCGTTCGGTGTGCCGGCTAGTGCGGGTTGTCCTGCAGCCAGCGGCCGAGGTCGTCGGATCGGAGCGCCGACGACAGTGACTGCACCGCGCCGGTGTTGACCGCGACGTAGGACTGGCCGTCAGTGGACGTCCCACCGCCGGCGGTGGGCAACGTGAACGTCTGCAGGTCGCTCGGGCGGACGTCGCGGAGGGACCAGCCGAGCCCGACGAGGGTCTGGAAGTCCAGGCCGGCGTCCACCGACAGGTACTTGCTCGTCGCGGCGACGAAGTCCTGGACACGGCCCGGATTCGTGAGCGTGCCCTTCGAGAGCACCCCGTCGACGATGCCGCGCATGAACGCCTGCTGGTTCCGGACGCGGGTGTGGTCGGCATCGGCGAACGCGTACCGCTCGCGGACGAACGTCAGCGCCTGGGCGCCGTCGAGTCGGTTGGCGCCGGCGACGAAGTGGTGCCCGCGGGCGGTGAACTCCTTCGGGGACTGGACGGTCACGCCGCCGAGTGCGTCGGTCATGCCCTGGAAGCCGGCGAAGTCGATCTCGGCGACGTGGTCGATGCGGACGTCGAGGAGCTGCTCCACCGTCTGCACCGTCAGCGGGATGCCGCCCCACGAGTACGCGGCGTTGATCTTCGCGGTGCCGTGGCCGGGGACGTCGACCCACGAGTCGCGCATGATCGACATCAGGTAGACGGTCTTCCGGTCGGCCGGGACGTGGGCGAGCATCAGGGTGTCCGAGCGGCCGCCCGCAGCGTGGTCGCCGTCCGGGTCGAGCCCCTTCCGGGAGTCGGAGCCGATCAGCAGGATGTTCTCCGCGCCGTCGGTCGGTGCCGGACGGTCCGCCTTCGGGAACGGATCGGCGATGGTCTCCGTGTTGCGGTCGTAGCTGCGCGCGAGGCCGCCGATGAAGACGCTGGCGACCACGGCGATGACCGCCGCGATGCCGACGAGTCCGCCGACGGTCGCGACGAGGGCGACGAGGAACGGGCGACGGCGACGAGGGGCAGTGCGGCGACCAGGCATGCCTTCGATCGTACGGCATGTGGTATTTCACGTGTGATGTCTTCAGGACCTGTGGAGGATCCGACCCAGCGCCGCGCGCAGGTCGGGATCGTCCGGAAGGACCTCTCGCTCGATGTGCCGGGCGGTGTCCCACATCGTGCGTCCGTGCTCGGTGACGGTGACGACTCGGCGACGTCGGTCGGCGGGGTGCGGGCCGCGCTCGATCAGGCCGTCACGCTCGAGGCGCTCGAGCGTCCGCGACATCGTCTGCGGCTGGACCCTGGCCGTCCGGGCGAGGGTGTCCGCCCCGGTCGGCCCCGTGCGGATGACGATGTCGAGTGCGATCAGCGCGGCGTGTGGCAGTCCGATCGCCCGGAGTCGCTCGTCCCAGTCGCGTTCGACCGCTCGGGCCGCGGCGGCGAGCAGCCGGCCGAGGGGCCACTCGGCGGGGGCGTCGTCCATGCTCGGAGTCTACGGTTCGTACGGATGTGGTCGTTCTAGTAATCAGCATGCTGACTATCGGAGTACGCTCATCGACGTGCCCCGCTTCCTCCGCATCACCATCCCCGCGGTCGTCATCGTCGCCTGGCTCGTCATCGCGTCGATCGGCGGTCCTTTCTTCGGGAAGATCTCCGAGGTCTCGACCAACGACCAGACCTCGTTCCTGCCGGCGTCCGCCGACGCGACCAAGGTGCAGGAGCGCGCTGCCGACTTCCGAGACCCGTCCGGAGCGCCCGCCGTGATCGTGCTCGAACGCGCGGGCGGGTTCTCGGCCGCGGACACCGCTGTGGCCGCGGACCTCGTCAAGCGGCTCGGCGACCGCTCGGACGTCCAGTCGGTCAGCCCCGCGATCCCGAGCAAGGACTCCGACGCCGTGGAGATCGTCGCCACGCTGACGACCACGGCGGACACCGGGGACGCGGTCGAGGCGATCCGCGCGGACGTCGACGACGCGGTGCCGTCCGGCATGCGCGGGTACGTCACGGGTCCGGCCGGGTTCACGGCCGACCTCACGGAGGCCTTCGCCGGGATCGACGGGATCCTGCTCGGCGTCGCGCTCGCAGCCGTCCTCGTCATCCTCGTCGTCGTCTACCGCTCGCCGCTGCTGCCGTTCCTGGTGCTCGGGACCGCGACGTTCGCGCTGACCGCGTCGATCCTCGTCGTGTGGGCCTTGGCGAAGGCGGGCGTCGTCACCGTCAACGGGCAGGTGCAGGGAATCCTGTCCATCCTCGTCATCGGTGCCGCCACCGACTACGCGCTGCTGTACGTCTCCCGCTACCGCGAAGCCCTGCGCGACCACCGCACCGGGTGGGAAGCGACGAAGGCCGCACTGCGCGGGAGCCTCGAACCGATCCTGGCCTCCGGCGGCACCGTCATCGTGGGCGTGCTCTGCCTGCTGCTGTCCGACCTCAACTCGAACAAGGCACTGGGCCCCGTCGCGGCCATCGGCATCGCGTTCAGCCTCCTCGCCGCGCTCACGCTGCTGCCCGCGCTGCTCCTCGCCTTCCGGCGTGCGGCGTTCTGGCCGCTCCGCCCGGTCCACGGCAGCGCGCACCCCGTCGTCACCGGGCCGGACGCCAGGGGGCTCTGGGCGCGCGTCGGCCGGCTCGTCGCGCGGCGCGCACGGGTCGTCTGGATCGTCTGCACCGTCGGGCTGCTCGCCATGGGCACCGGGCTCATCGGACTCAAGGCGGACGGGGTGCCGCAGAGCGACCTCGTGATCGGGCAGTCCCAGGCCAGGGACGGTCAGGACGTGCTCGCCGACCACTTCCCTGCTGGGTCGGGGAGCCCCGCGCAGGTCATCGGCTCGGCGGACCGGATCGATCGGCTGGCATCGGCGATCCGCGGGATCGACGGTGTCGGCGAGGTCGTCGCGGTGTCGAAGGACTCCCCGTCCGGCACCGTGCCGATCGGGTCCTCGGACGCACCGACGGTGTCGGACGGTGACGTCCTGCTGCAGGCGACGCTCACCTCCGCGGCCGACTCGGACGCGGCGGAGCAGACGATCAGGGACATGCGGACCGCGGTGGAACGCGTGGACCCGTCCGCGATCGTCGGCGGTGTGACCGCCACAGCTGTCGACACGAACGACACCGGCATCCGGGACCGGTCGGTGATCATCCCGGTCGTGCTCGTCGTCATCCTGCTGATCCTCATGCTGCTGCTCAGGAGCATCGTCGCGCCGCTCGTCCTGATCGGCAGCGTGATCGTGTCGTTCGCGGCGGCGCTCGGCGTCGGGGCGCTCGTGTTCGACCACGTGTTCCACTTCCCCGGGGCCGACCCGTCCGTGCCGCTGTACTCGTTCGTGTTCCTCGTGGCGCTCGGGGTCGACTACAACATCTTCCTCATGACCCGGGTGCGCGAGGAAGCGATCCGGTTCGGTCCGCACGAGGGCGTGCTCCGCGGGCTCGGGGTCACCGGCGGCGTGATCACGTCCGCCGGTGTGGTCCTCGCGGCGACGTTCGCCGCCCTCGGGGTGATCCCGATCCTGTTCCTCGTGCAGATCGCCTTCGTGGTCGCGTTCGGCGTGCTGCTCGACACGATCGTGGTCCGTTCCCTGCTCGTCCCGGCGCTCGCGTACGACCTCGGTCGGCACGCGTGGTGGCCCTCGCGGCTGTCACGTCGAACTGCCGACGATCCTGTCGCGGCGACCGGCCGACATGTGACACGCTGAGCGCATGCCAGTTCCCTCGACGCAGCCCGCAGCAGAGCGCAAGCTCCTCCGTGACACCGTGCAGGACAAGATCCGCGACGCGATCATGGACGGCACGCTCGAGCCGGGGGAACGCCTGAACGACGACGACCTCATCGCGTGGCTCGGTGTCTCGCGCACCCCGATCCGCGAGGCCCTCGCGGAGCTCGCCCGTTCCGGCCTGATCGAGATGGCGCCGAACCGGTACACCCGGGTCGCTGCTCCGGCCAAGGACGAGCTCCTCGACGCCTACCGGACGCTCGGCGTGATCTACGGCGGTGTCGTCCGGCTCGCGGTCCCGCGGTTCACGGACGCCGAGCGCAAGAAGATCGTGAAGATGCTCGACGACGTCGTCTCCCGCGTCGGCAAGGACGAGCAGGCCAAGGTCGCGCACGACGGAGCCGACATTTACTCGATGTGGGCGGATTCCTGCGGGAACGCTTCGCTCGAGCAGCTCTGCAAGTCGACGACGGACGGACTGGCGTTCAAGCTCCGCGTCCCCGAGCTCGCCGAGCTCGTGCCGGCCGACGTCATCCTGCCGGAGCTCGCGAAGCTGAAGGCAGCGGTCGTGGCGAAGGACCCGATCGCCGCCGAGCTCGCGATGGAGGCCGTGCACCTGCTGCCGTCACGCGGCTGACGCGAGCGCCTCGGCCGACGGCCGCTGGACCGCGCCCCGTCGCGAACACCGCGCCCCGTCACGGCTGGGCGCGTTGTTCGTGTGGGGGCGCGACGATGCCGTCTCCGCCTGGGCGAGGGCGTCGCGAGACGCCGGAGGGGTGTCGAGTCGTCAGTGTGCGACCGCGCTGATCATCCCCAGCCCGACACTGATGCGGTCGGCCACCTCGATGAGGTCCTCGGCGAGGGAGTCCATGTCGCGGTCGCGGAGCTGCGTGACCCGGCCGGAGATCGACAGCGCTGCGGCGATCCGACCGGACGCGTTCCGGATCGGCGCTGCGATGCAGAACCGACCGAGCGCGAGCTCCTGGTTCTCGACGCACCACCCGCGCGAGGCCGACGCCGCGAGGTCCGCGGACAGGGCGTCGTGCGTCGTGATGGTGTGGTCGGTGTAGCGGGGGAGCTCCGGGAGCAGCGCCTGCCGCTGCGCCTCGGTCAGGTCGAGCATCAGGGCCTTGCCGAGCGCCGATGCGTGCAGGGGTTGCCGCATGCCGATCATCGTGTGCGACTTGGGTGCGAGCGATCCCTCGAAGTGACAGAGGTAGATCGCCCACGCGTCGTCGAGGATGCCGACGTTGGCGGTCAGGCCGATGCGGTGCGCGAGCTCCTGCGCCGCTGCACGGGACTCGCGGTGAACCGGGTTGTGGTTCAGGCCCTGGCTGGCGAGCTCGAGCACGGCGCGCCCGACCGAGTAGCCCTGCGTCTCCGGGTCGCGGCGCACGTACTCGAGGGACTCCAGCGTCGCGAGGAGCCGACCGGTCGTCGAGGTCCCGAGCCCGATGGCCCTGGCGATGTCCGACGCGCGGACGCTCCCGTTCTCGGAGGCGCCGAGCGCACCGAGGACCGCGGCGGCGCGTTCGATGCTCTGGTTCGGAGGGGTGGTGGCCATGTGCCCATTCTGCTGGTCGGACGGGCACCCCGCGCCGATCCCGACGCGGGGTGCCCTGGCTTCTCAGCCCTTGCGCCACAGGTCGACGAGGAGCCTGGTGAGGTTCACGAGCAAGCCCGCGACCCCCAACCAGAACACCTGACGCCCGGGCTTGGAGTCGCTGTCCTGGGACATCGATCCACCTTCCGGTGTCTGCGCCGGCGGACACGAGAAGCGCAGGCCAAGGGGCTTGCAGCTCGCCGGGTGGGGCGGGCTACACTGGTTCCGAGTTCTCAGGCTCGGGACGTCTGGTGTCCCTTGGCTCTCCGCTCGGAGAGCAACCGAAGCCCACCACTGTTGTCGCAGTGGTGGGCTTCTGCGTTGCCCGGGTCAGCGTTCCGGCGATACGCGAACCCGCGTCCACCGTAGATCCGGATCAGTCGCCGACGACCGTTCTCCACATGTGGAATACGGTCAGTGGACCTTCAGGGCGCTCGCCGTGACGAACGGCGAACCGTTGGTCGCGGTCACGACGACGCGCAGCGACGACGTGCGGACCGGTTCGACGTCGTGGACGCGGTGCCGGTGGCGGTTGCCCGCGACCTCCGCGACCGTGCGCCAGTCGCCGTCCACGCACGCCTCGATCCGGTAGTCGCGGGCGAGGTCCGGGACCGCGTCCCAGTGCGTGCGGTGGTGGTGCAGGTTGATGAGGTCCGCGTCGACGTCGTCGTTCCAGACGATGCGGACCTGGTGGACGTCGACGGGTTCCGCCCAGTCGAGCGTCAGCGCTGCCGTGCCGACCGCGTCGGACGACCACATGTGCGGCCCGCCGAAGGGACGCTGGTACCCGTCCACCACCCTGGAGGCTCGCCATGCGTCCGTCTCGCCGCTCACGCTGAACGCGAAGCCGGTTCCGCGCAGGGTGCGTGCCTCCCAGTCGGTCACCGGTTGGTCGGCCTCCTCGGGGATGTGGTCGTCGAACGCCTCGTCCTCGGCGGAGCGGGCACGGAGCGCCATCACGCCGTACGGGTGGGCCGTCGTCCGGAAGAGCCGGACGCCGGGGGCGGCCCGGACGACGACGACCGCGTTGCACGGCTCGTCCGGCGTGAACGCGAGGTCGACCACCGCTTCGCCGACACCGGCGGGCACGTGCGCCGAGTGCGTGGCGACGTGGACGATCGGGGCGTAGTTCTGCGGCTTGCCGGTGGTCCAGAGCTCGACGGTCAGGTCGGAGGCCCGGTCGGCCGCTGTGCGGATGGCGATCGTCCCGAGCGTCGGGTCCACCGGGAGGACGATCGCTGCGTCGCGGTCGAGGGCGAAGGTCTCCTCGCTGGTCCAGGGCGTGGTGTCGATCGTGGTCAGCTCGGAGCTCGCCGAGACACGGGCGCCGCGTGCGAGGTCGGAGCCGTCGACGGCCCGGACGCCGATGAGCGGGGCGTCCTCGCGGAGGAGCGTCTGCTGGAGCATCGCGACGTGGTCGGTGCCGAGCTCCCGGGGCGTCGTCCCGTGTCGCGCCACGAGGTGTGCGGCGGTGCCGGCGGCCTGTCCCTGTGCGGAGCAGGTGGCCATCACCCGTGTCGACCCGAACGCGATGTGCGACGCGGAGATGTTCCGGCCGGCGAAGAGCAGGTTCGCGACGTTCGCCGAGTAGAGGGAGCGGAACGGGATGTCGTACGTGCCGTCGGTGTAGCGCTGCTGGGCACCCGCCGTCGGTGCGTAGACGCCCTCGACGGGGTGCAGGTCGATCGACCAGCCGCCGAACGCGACGGTGTCGGGGAAGGTCCGCTGCGACAGCAGGTCGTGCTGCGTGAGGGTGTGGTCGCCCACGAACCGCCGGTACTCGCGCTTGCCGGGGATCGCGCCGACCCAGTCGAGCGTCAGGGTGTCGGCGTCGAACTGCCCGGAGTTCTTGATGTGGTCCCAGATGCCGTAGACGACGCCCCAGAGCTCGTCGCGGATGTGTTCGTTGTCGGTCACGGTGTCGAGCTCGCCGCCCCACTCGATCCACCAGTAGTTGCAGCCGTTGTCGCCCGTCTTGATCGCGCGGTTCACGAGGATCGGGGTCGTGGAGAGGTCGACGGCGATGGACGGTGCGACGAACTTCTCGGGCTTCCCGGTGTCGTGCGTGGAGAAGAAGATCGAGCTGCCGAGGAGTTCGTCGTCGGCCTGCTCCGGTGCCCAGTCCTCGCCGTACTCGTCGCGCCCTTCGCGGCCGATGCGGTACTCGGCCCCGGCGAGGGCGCCCACGAGTCCGTCGCCCGTGCAGTCGAGGAACACCGGCGCGGTGAAGGTCGTCTCGATCTCGCTGCCCATCGTCCACCCGGTGACGCTCGTGATCCGGTGCGCCCCGTCGTCGTCGGTCGTCGTGACCGTGCGCACATCGGTGTTGAGGTGCAGGTGCACGTTCGGCTCGGCGCGGACCAGGTCGAGCACGACCTGGTCCCAGTAGATCGCGTTGCCCTGCGGGTTGCGGTACTGGTTCTCGAGGAACAGCTCGCCCATGATCCCGGTCTCGCGGGCGAACCGTTGCGTGCCGTGCGCGGTGGCGCCGACGACCCACACGCGGATCTCGCTCGAGGAGTTGCCGCCGAGGACGGGCCGGTTGGTGACGAGGGCGACGCTGGAGCCGAGGCGGGCGGCGGCGACGGCGGCGCTCACACCGGCGAGACCGCCGCCGACGACCACGACGTCGTGGTGCTGTTTGCGGGACTGCATGGCAGCGAACGTATCATCCATTGGTGTTTCTTTCCCACTGTGTGGCAAAGTATGCCCGGCCGATGCTATGGTCAAGCAACTCTCGACAACGAAGTGTGAGGTTCCCACATGAGCGACGTAACCCGAGCGCCTGCAGCTCCGGACGCTGCCACCACCCCTGATCTGCAGACCGCGCTGGGCGACGACGCTCGTCGCACCGGCATGCGGAAGGTCATCGTCGCCGCCGGTGTCGGCCACTTCGTCGAGTGGTTCGACTTCGGCCTCTACGGCACGCTCGCGACGGTCATCTCCGTGCACTTCTTCAAGCAGGGTGACCCGCAGGTCGCGCTGCTCTCGGCGTTCGCCGTGTTCGGCGCCGGGTTCGTGATGCGTCCGCTCGGCGGGCTCTTCTGGGGGTCGCTCGGCGACCGGGTCGGCCGCAAGACGACGCTCGCGACGGTCATCCTCATCACGAGCGGCGCGACCGCGGTGATGGGCATCCTGCCGACGTACGACAACGTCGGACTGTGGGCACCGCTGCTGCTCGTCGTCGTGCGACTCGTGCAGGGCTTCGCGGCCGGCGGCGAGGGAGCGGGGGCGACCACGCTGCTGGCGGAGTACGCCCCGTCGAACCGACGCGGCTTCGTCACGAGCTTCATCGACGTCTTCGGGTTCATGGCGTTCATCGTCGGTGGCGGCCTGGTGTTCCTGTTCACCGCGATCGCCGGCGGGGACGCCCTCGGGTCGTGGGGTTGGCGCGTCCTGTTCCTCATCGCGGTGCCGCTCGGCCTCGTCGGGCTCTACCTCCGCACGAAGCTCGAGGACACCCCGGAGTTCCGGGCGCTCAAGGCGAAGGGCGAGGTCGCGGCGAACCCGCTGCGCCGCTCGATCCGCAGCTCGTGGAAGGCGCTGCTGTTCTGCGTCGGGTTCGTCGTGATCAAGGCCGTCGGGCACTGGATCCTGCAGACGTTCATGCCGTCCTACCTGCAGACCGACCTCGGGTACTCCCCGCTGGTGTCCTACGGCGCCGTCGTCCTCGGGTTCATCGTGATCGCCGCCCTGGTGCCGTTCTTCGGGCTGCTGTCGGGCAAGATCGGCCGGAAGCCCGTCATGCTGGCCGGTTGTGCAGGGTTCGTCGTGCTGACCTACCCGACGCTCATGCTCATGAACGCTGGCAACTTCTGGGCGGCCGCCGGGGCGATGATGCTCCTCGGGCTGTTCATGGCCGCGTTCGACGGTGCCGTGAGCGCCGCGATGGCGGAGCTCTTCCCGACGAACATCCGCTACGGCTCGATGGGCATCGCCTACAACATCAGCGTCGCGATCTTCGGTGGGGTCACCCCGTACTTCGCCACCTGGCTGATCGCCTCCACGGGCAACACCTTCGCACCGGCCTTCTACGTGATGGCCGCGGCGCTGATCAGCGGCATCGCGGTCCTGCGGGCCCGCGAGACCAACAAGGCCTCGTTGCGTCCGGAGTGACGCGGCGACCCGGAGCCGGTCTGGAGGTCCGTGGCGGGCGTGCCACGGGCCTCCAGGCCGTTTTGCAGGGCGGTTTCATGCTCGACTCACGGTCCGCCGCTATCGTGCTCACGTGAGTTCGCAACCCGATGAGACGACTGTGCGCCGCGGACGCGGCGCGGTGCCGCCCCGGCACGGCCGCCAGAAGCGCGGCTTCGGCGTGGTGCTGCCCGCCGTCGCCGGCGTGCTCACGATGGCCCTGCTGCTCGGCGGCGGCTACGCGGCATACGCGTACAACCGCCTGGCGTCGAGCGTCACCAAGGTCGACGCGATCACCGGTTCGACGGAGAAGAAGGACGACGTCGACGGCAAGGCGATGAACATCCTGCTCGTCGGGGACGACCACCGCCCGGACAACGCCACACCCGAGCAGATGGCGGAGCTCAGCACCGAGTCGGACGGCGGTGCGACGAACACCGACACGATGATCGTGTTGCACATCTCCGCGGACGGCAAGGACGCGACGATGATCTCCTTCCCCCGCGACTCCTACGTCGCGATCCCCGGGGTCGGGAAGGGCAAGCTCAACAGCGCGTTCTACTACGGCACCCTCAACGGCGGTGGTGCCGCCGGCGGTGCACAGCTGCTCATCAAGACGATCGAGGGGCTCAGCGGGCTGTCGATCGACCACTACGTGCGCGTCTCCCTGCTCGGGTTCTACGAGATCGTCAAGCAACTGGGGCCGGTGTCGGTCTGCCTCAAGGAACCGGCGAAGGACAGCTACTCGGGCGTCGACCTGCCGGCCGGCACGTCCCAGCTCGACGCCAAGCAGGCGCTGTCGTTCGTTCGGCAGCGGCACGGGCTGCCGAACGGCGACCTCGACCGCCAGGTCCGCCAGCAGTACTTCCTGTCGCAGGAAGCGCGGAAGATCCTGTCGGCGGGCACCCTGCTCAACCCCGTGAAGACGACGAACATCATCGACGCCATCGGCGGGTCCATCGAGACCGACCAGGGGCTCGACATGCTCTCGCTCGCCACCCAGCTGCGGAACCTGCGGCCGGCGAACATCAAGTCGGCGACGATCCCGATCCTCGGCACCCCCACGATCTACGTCGGCGGCTCCGCCCTGTCGATCGTGGAGGTCGACACCGCCGGCATGCCCGCGTTCGTGCAGGGCCTCGTCGGGCAGCCGGAGGCGTACACGAAGGCCACGGCGGCCGACCCGGCGAGCGTCGCCGTGACCGTGCTCAACGGCAGCGGCGTGACGGGTGCGGCCGGTGCCGCCGGCACGGTGCTCGCCGGACGGTCGTTCCAGGTCGGCGCACCGGGGTCCTCGGACACCACCGCGACGACGATGGTGCAGTACCCCGCTGGCATGGAGGCGCAGGCGAAGGCCGTCGTCGCCGCGGTCCCCGGCGCGGTCGCCGTGCAGACCTCGGCGGTGCAGGGCGTGACGCTCGTCCTCGGCACGGACGGCAAGACGGCGGTCGCGGCCGAGCAGCCGGCCGACCCGGCGGCGCCGTCGGACGCGGCGTCCCCGTCGGACCAGGCATCGCCCGACTCCGGGTCGTCGGACTCGGGATCGTCGGCCGAGCCGAGCCCGACCTCCACCGCCGTGCACAACTACGGCTCGGCGGATTCCTGCATCTACTAGGTTCGAGGGTGTGGACAACGCATCGCGTCCGATCACCCTGATGACCTACAACATCAAGAACCCGGATCCGGCGCACGACTGGCCGGCCAGGCTCCCCGTCCTGCTCGACATCGTGCGGCGACACGACCCGGACGTCCTGTGCGTGCAAGAGGCCTTCGACCACCAGATGGACGACCTCCGGCAGGGGCTCCCGGGCTACACGGCCGTCGGACAGGGGCGCGAGGGCGGGAGCGCGGGGGAGCACGCCGCGGTCTTCTTCCGTCAGGACCGCCTCCGCCCGATCGAGGACGGGTCGTTCTGGCTGTCGGCCACCCCGGACGAGCCGGTGTCGAACACGTGGGGCAGCCTGTTCCCCCGCATCGCGAACCACGTGCGCTTCCTGGACGTCGACGGGCCCGCGTTCACCCTGCTGACCACGCACCTCGACCACGAGGCCAACGAGCACGGCGACGAGGTCCGCGGCAAGAGTGCTGCGCTCATCGTCGAGCGGCTCGCGGGTGTGGACGGCCCCGTCGTCGTCGCGGGGGACTGCAACGAGCCGGCCGGTGCGGGGACGGCGTCGCGCGTCTTCGCCGACGGCGGGTACGTCGACACGTGGACGGTCGCGGGCGACCCGGATGACCGGACCGCGACGTTCAACGACTGGCTGCCACCGGTGCAGTCGGGGGAACGGATCGACTGGGTCCTGACGAAGGACGTGGCCGGGGTGGACCGCGTCGCGATCGACCACGACGGGCCGGAGACCTGGTTCGCGAGCGACCACTTCCCGGTGGTCGCGACGATCCGGATGTGACCCGGCGGGTCGGCGCTGGTCGCTGAACGGGCGGGTCAGCAGCCCTTCGTCGCGTTGACCGGCATCGGCGACCCGATCACGGTCACGGTGGTGCCGTCGGTCAACGCCGAGACGCCGTTCGTCCCCGCGCCCGGACGGTCGGAAGCCCATCCCTCGGCGAGGAGCACCTGCCAGGCTTCGGAGTCCCCGGACCCCAGGGACTCGCGGTCGCTCTTCGGGGCGTCGTCGATCAGGTCCGACACGTCGTCGCCGACCTGGACGCCGTCCGGCCCGCTCAGCTCGACGATGCCGCCCGTGCGCGAACGGACCTCGTCACGGAGCACGCGGACCTCGAGCGAGTTGCCGAGGTCGGACGGCTCGGACAGTGCGGCGACGCGAAGCGACCCGCCCCACGTGTAGGTCGTCCCCGCCGGCAGGCATCGTCCACCGTCACCCTCGGCGGTGCGGGTGCGGGACGGGGTGCCGAACAGGCGGTCGAAGAGCTCGACGGTCGCGGAGCCGTTCCGCATCGACGCGACGGCGACGGTGCGGTCCCCGCGGCGGAGCGTGATGGACTCGGCGCCCAGCTCGAGTCCGTCGACCCGCTTCAGCTTGGCGTTCGAGACCGGGGACGACGTGGTCGCCGGAGTCACCTCCGCTGCTGCGGCCCGACCGCCGGTGGCCGCACCGGTCGCCAGATCGACGCTCGTGGTGCCGGCCACGAGGGCGAGCACGACGGCGCCGGTCGCGAGCAGGGTCCGTGCGGTCACCATTCGACGGTAGGGCCGACGGACCCGTTGCACGACGTGTGTTACCGAATCGGGGCCTGGCCGAAACCGGACCGTGACCTTCCGATGGACTGGACAGGTCTTGTACATGTACCATCGCTGTCATGCCCGTCTCATCGAAGCGACGTCTCGTCGCCGACGCCCTCCGCGACGCGATCGCGACGGGCCGGTACGTCTCCGGCGAACGACTCCCGGGGGAGCACGATCTCGCCGAGCGCTTCGCGGTCAGCCGCGGCACCGTCCGTGCTGCGCTCGCCGACCTCGCCGACGACGAGTACATCGCCACGCACGGCGGCATCGGTTCGGTCGTCACCTTCGACGGTGCGGCGCTCGACCCGCGTGCCGGCTGGGCTCGGTCCATCGCGGGCAGTGGCACCGAGGTCCGCGCGTCGACGCTGCGGATCGAACGCATCGAGGACGCCGAACTCGCGAGCCTGGTCGACGCCGAACCGGCCTTCGTGGCTGTGGACCGGGTGCGCTCCGTGGTCGACGGGCCGCACGTCTCCTACGAGCGCAGCGTCGTGCCGCGCATCGGCCGGCTCGACCGTGCCGTCGAGGACGGACTCGTCGAGGGGTCGTTGAGCGCGACGATCGAGGCGGCCGGCCTCGTCCCGGCGCGAGCGGAGCAGTGGATCGACGTCCGTCCGCTCGACGACGCCGAGGCCGCGGTGCTCGACCGCACCCCCGGCACCCCCTTCCTGCACAGCCGTCGGGTCTCCCGAACCGCGGACGGTGCCTTCGTCGAGGCCGTCGACAGCCTGCTCGACCCCGAGCGCTTCCGCATCCACATGCGCTTCGGACAAGGAGACGCCCGATGACCCGCACGACCACCTCCGAGCACGCGCTCGCCGCCTTCCGGGGCCTCGCGATCGGTGACGCCCTCGGCATGCCGACGCAGTCGATGTCCCTCCGGGAGATCCGCGAGGACTACGGCCGCATCACCGGGTTCGTCGACGCCGGCCCCCGGCAGCTCATCGCGCACGGCATGCCCGCCGCGAGCATCACCGACGACACCGAGCAGGCCGTGCTCGTCGCGCAGCTGCTCGTCGAGGGCGACGGCCGGCTCGATCCGACCCGGTTCGCCGAGGCGCTCATCGACTGGGAGCGCGGGATGGCGGCGAAGGGGTCCCTCGACCTGCTCGGCCCGAGCACGAAGACCGCGGTGCAGCGCATCCTCGACGGCGTCCCCGCGTCCGAAGCCGGGTCCACGGGCGCCACGAACGGCGCCGCGATGCGGATCACGCCGGTCGGCATCACCACGACCGCTGACGACCTCGACGCGCTCGTCGACGCCGTGCAGGACGCCTCCCGCGTCACCCACGACACCGGGCTCGGCATCGGGGGCGCGGCCGCGATCGCCGCCGCCGTCAGCGCCGGGATCGACGGAGCGTCGCGGGCCGAGGCGTTGGACGTCGCGGTCGCCGCCGCCCGGATCGGGGAGCGACGGGGGCACTGGATCGCCGGGGCCTCGATCGCCGACAAGACCGCCTGGGCGCGCCAGTGGCTCCCCACCGTGCCGACGGACGACCGGATCGCCGCCATCGACGGCGTGATCGGCACGAGCGTCGCCAGTCAGGAGTCGGTCGTCGCCGCGCTCGCCCTCGTGTCGCTCGACCTCGACCCCTGGGAGACGCTCTGCACCGCCGCGAGCATCGGCGGCGACACCGACACGATCGCCGCGATGGCGGGTGCCGTGCTCGGTGCCGTGCACGGTGCCGACGCGTGGTCGCCCGAGACCGTCGACCAGGTCGAGTCGGTCAACGACATCCGCTTCGCCGACGTCGTGACCCCGCTGCTGCAGCTCCGCACGAGCAGCGCGGACCGCATGGACCGCGCCCGCACCGCGAGCAGCACCTCCTAGCCCCCGGTCGGTGGCATCCCCCACGAGCCACCGCCCGGTCCCACCCCAAGCCCTTCCGACGACGTAAGAGGAACCATGGAAGACACCCCGAGCTCGGGAACCCTCACCAGCATCGAGCAGCGCGGCATCGAACCGGTGCCCGCCGCCGAGCGCACCGGGAACGCCGGCGCGCTGTTCTGGGTGTGGTTCGCCGCCAACATCTCCATCCTCGGGCTGCCCCTCGGCGCGACCCTGGTGGCGTTCCAGCACCTGAACATCTGGCAGGCGCTCCTCGTCGCCGTGATCGGCGCCGCCGGGTCGTTCGCCGTGGTCGGCGTGATCTCGATCGCCGGACGCCGTGGCGGCGCACCCGGCCTGACCCTGAGCCGCGCCGTCTTCGGCGTCCGCGGGAACATCGGCCCGACCTTCGTCTCGCTGCTGTCCCGACTGGGGTGGGAGACGGTGAACACCACGACCGCGGCCTTCGTGCTGCTGTCGCTGTTCACGATCCTCTTCGGCACGGACGGTGACGCCAAGCACAACCCGGTCCTGACGATCGTCGCGATCCTGGTGTTCGTCATCGCGACCGTGCTCATCTCCGGCCTCGGTCACGCCTTCATCGTCGCCGTACAGAAGTGGGCGACGTGGGTCTTCGGCGCGCTGAACGTGTTCGTCGCCGTGTTCCTGGTCGTCCGGGTGGACTGGCACGTCGTCGGCAGCGCCCCCGCCGGTCCCGTCGCCGCGATGGTGATCGGCATCGGGACCATCGCCGCCGGTACCGGCATCGGCTGGGCGACCGCCGGTGCGGACATCGCCCGGTACTCGAAGACGAGCGTCCGCGCCGCCAAGCTGGTCAGCGCGAGCGCGGCCGGTGCCGGCATCCCGCTCGTCGTGCTCGTCGGCCTGGGTGCGCTGGTCTCCGCCGGCGACCCGACGCTGGCGCAGGCGGGCGACCCCGTCGCCGCGATCCGTGACCTGCTGCCCGGCTGGATGGCGGTGCCGTACCTCATCGCGGCGTTCGGCGGGCTGCTGCTCTCGAACCACCTGTCCGTGTACTCGGCGAGCCTCACGACCCTGACGCTCGGCATCAAGGTCCCCCGGGTCTGGGCGGTCACCGTCGACGTCGTGGTCACGTTCCTCGGGGCGATGTACTTCATGCTCGTCGCTGACGGCTTCTACGCGCCGTTCATCACCTTCATCTCGGTGCTCGCCGTGCCGATCACGGCCTGGCTCGGCGTCTTCATCGCCGACATCCTGCGACGCACCTGGTACGACCCGGTGGCACTGCTCGACCTCCGCGCCGGCGGTCGGTACTGGTACTCGGGCGGCATCGCGTGGCGTGCCGTCATCGCCTGGGCCGTCGCCATCGTCGTCGGCTTCCTGTTCACGAGCGTGCAGGTCGGCGCCGCGGACCCGGTCTTCGTCGGCGCGTTCTCGAACACCTGGATCGGCGCCAACGGACTCGGCTGGATCGTCACCTTCTTCGTCGCCGCAGCCGTGTACGTGCTCACGGGCGGCCCCAAGGGCGTGCTCCACGAGCCGGCCGACGAGTCCGCGCCGATGCACGTGACGGAGCACGCCTGATGCCGCGGCTCGTCTCCGTCGGCAACGTCATCGTCGACATCGTGATGCGCGTCGGTGAGCTGCCGGAACCCGGTGGCGACGTGATCGCGTCGTCGTCGGACATCACCGCCGGTGGTGGCCTGAACACGATGGTCGCCGCTCGGCGTGACGGCCTCGAGGTCGTGTTCGCCGGGCAGTACGGCACCGGCCCGTTCGGCGACGTGGTCCGCGACGCGCTCGCCTCCGCCGATGTCGAGGTCCTGCAGCCCGGGGTGCCCGACCACGACAGCGGGTACTGCGTCGCACTCGTGGACGCCTCGACCGAGCGCACCTTCGTCACGAGCGTCGGTGCGGAGGGACGGCTCGGGACCGAGGAGCTGGACCGCGTCGAGCTCCGGGAGGACGACACCCTGTTCGTGTCCGGGTACGGGCTCGCCCACCCGGTGAACGGCCGTGCGATCGCGTCCTGGATCACGACGATCCCGACATCGGTGCGGGTCGTGTTCGACCCGTCGCCCCTCGTCGCGACGCTGGACCCGCAGGTGGTCGCGCCCGTGACGGCGCGTGCCGACGTCATCTCCGCGAACGCCCGGGAGGCCCGGCTCATGTCCCCGGGATCGGCCGACCTCCGGCAGGCGGTCACCGCCATGGCCGCGGTCGCGCGGGGTGCGGTCCTGGTGCGTGACGGCGGGGCCGGGTGCTGGGTCGCCGACGTGTCGCTGCCCGACGGGCCCGTCCTGGTGCCGGGGTTCGCGGTCGCAGCCGTCGACACGAACGGCGCCGGTGACGCCCACGGTGGCGTGCTCGTCGCGGCGCTGTCCCGTGGTGAGCCGCTCCTCGACGCCGTCCGGCGTGCCAACGCCGCGGCGGCGATCGCCGTCTCGCGCCTCGGACCCGCGACCGCGCCCACCCGGGCCGAGACCGACGCGTTCCTCGCCGCCCACCTGGCGTAGGCCGACCGCCGGGGCCGTACCGAGCCTCCTGTCCGGCGACCACCCGCCGGTCTGGCCGCTGCGCGCACCGGGGGACAGCCTCCTGGAGCGGTCCTGACGGCCGCGTGCGTACCGTCGACGACATGACGGACCAGCAGATCGACCAGTACACGATGCAGGACCCGACGAAGCTCTACGCCGACAAGAAGCCCGACGAGCAGTACCTCGAGGGTGCTGGCACCGACGAGGAGATGGCGAAGAACGTCCCGGCCGACCACGGCGAGGAGACGTACCGCGGCTCCGGGCGCCTGCAGGGCCGGAAGGCGCTCGTCACCGGCGGCGACTCCGGGATCGGCGCGGCGGTCGCGATCGCCTACGCCCGCGAGGGTGCCGACGTCGCCATCGGCTACCTGCCCGAGGAGCAGGAGGACGCCGACCGCATCGTCTCGCTCATCGAGGCCGCCGGCCGCAAGGCCGTCGCGATCCCTGGTGACATCACGTCGCTCGCGTTCTGCGAGGAGCTCGTCGCGACCGCCGTGCGGGAGCTCGGTGGGCTCGACATCCTCGTGAACAACGCCGGCAAGCAGCAGAACGTGTCCTCGATCGAAGACATCTCGGACGAGGAGTTCGACGAGACCTTCAGGACGAACGTCTACGCCACGTTCCGGATCACGAAGGCCGCCGTGCCGCACCTGCAGCCGGGGTCGACGATCATCAACACGAGCTCGATCCAGGCCTACGCGCCGTCGCCGCACCTGGTGCACTACGCGGCGACGAAGTCGACCGTGAACAACCTGGCGAAGGGCCTCGCGGCGCAGCTCGCGCCGAAGGGCATCCGCGTGAACGCCGTTGCGCCCGGTCCGATCTGGACGCCGCTGCAGCCCGCCGGTGGACAGCCGCCGGAGGCCCTGCCGACCGCGGGGGAGCAGACGTACCTCGGTCGTTGGGGACAGCCGGCCGAGCTCGCGCCCGCGTACGTGTTCCTCGCGAGCGGGGAGTCGTCGTACGTCGTCGGCGAGACCCTGCACGTCGACGGCGGTATGCCGACGCCGTAGCGCGTCCGCGAGCGTCGCCCGCGAGCAGCCGGCGCCCAGCCCCGCGCCCGCAGCCCGCAGCCCGTCGCCCGCACAACGAAAAGCACCCCGCACCACGTGTTCGCGTGGCGCGGGGCGCTTTCGGTTGTGCGCGGCGTGGGCCCGGTCAGCTCGCGACGCCGCAGGACCTCGCCATGCGCTCGAGGAGCTCGCGCGCGGACAGCGCGGCCGCGAGTTCGACCTCGACCGGGTTGATGCCGAACGCCCGCTCGAGCCGGCGACGACGGGCCTGGTCGGCGACGGGGACCTCCGGACGCTGCGGCAGCACCGCGATCGCCTGTGCCGCCGCCTCGAACGCGCCGTCCGGCCGACCGACCTGCTCCCACATCGCCCGGACGTCGTGCGCGACCTGATCGGCGTCGCCGCCGAACTCGAAGCCGGCGGAGGCCATGGTCGCCAAGCCCTGTGCGGTGGGGTCGTTCGGGGTCATCCCGGCATCGTCACACAGCTCGCCGGGAACCCGCCAGGAGTCCGTGACCACCAGGGCCCGCACGTTCTGTCCCCCATCATGCCGACCCCCGGAACGGGGATTCTGTCGCACCCCGGAATCCGTTTGGATGGTCGTGCGGACAGGACGTCCGCAGACGGAGGGCACGATGCTCGAGGACACCAGCGCGGACACGCAGGCAGCTGCAGCCGCAGCAGCGACCCTGCACCTGCGGATCACCATCGTCGGCGCGACCGTGGACCTGCTCCGCGACGTCCCGTTCCACGAGGCCCGTCCCGAGGCCGTCGCCGAACGACTGGACATCAGCGTCGCCGAACTCCGTCAGCACTTCCCGTCGTGGGACGGTCTCGTGCTCGCCGCACTCGACCGCTGGAACGGCGGCCGGATGGACGAGGTCACGCGCGAGGTCGGGGACGGCAGCACGGTCGAGCTGCTCCGTGCGATCGTCGCCTCGAACGCCGAGGACCCGGCCCTGATGCGGCTCCTCGTCGCCCTGCTGTCCGTCGCGGGCAACCCGGCGCACCCGATGTCGACGTACCTCCGCTCGCGCTACCAGCTCTTCTCCTCGCAGATCCGACGCGGGCTGGAGCACGACGTCGCCGTCGGCCGTGCCCCGCACACGATGGACCCCCGCCGCGGAGCCGAGCAGCTCATCGCGCTCTACGAGGGGCTCCAGCTGCAGGCCCTGCTGCGCAGCGACCTCGACCTGGTGCCCGCTTTCGACCGTGCGGTGGCGCGGATGGAGCGCGGCTGGATGGAACGCTACGAGCCGCAGGCCCAGCGTCGGCTGTCCACGTGGTCGGACGGCGGCTGGGACATCTGACCCGTCCCGGTCACCCGGATCACCGCGTGCGTGAACCGCGGGGGACCGAGCCGTTGCCCGGGTCGTAGCCCGTGTCGCGCAGCACCGGGATCGCCGTCGTGTCGTTGTGCACCGAGTGCACCACCACGCGCCGGGTCCGCCGGAGCGCTCGCCGTGCCCCCGGCGTCGCGAACAACCCGCCGAGGACGAGCCCCGCGCCGATCCCGAGTGCGACCGAGACCGCGGCGACGAAGTCGAGTGCGGCGCTCGACGAGCCCGACATGAAGTTGAGGAGCGCGTTCGACACCGCGACACCGGGCAGCAGCGCGCCGCAGAACGCCGGGACCGCGATCGCCGCGACCGCCGTGCGCATCCTGACGGCGGCGTACGTGGACAGGACTCCGAGGAGCACCGCGGCGATGAACGTCGCGCCGAGCAGCGGGAGCCCGAGCTGGCGCAGCCCCCACAACGACGCCGCCGCGGCGACGGAGAACACCACCGCGACGGGGATCACCCGGGCGCTGGCCTGCTGCACGAAGCAGTTCGCACCGGCCGACACGACCGTCAGCGCGAGCGACGCCCACAGCGGCAGAGCCTGCGTCACGATGCCGGACGGGTCGACCTCGAGGTGGAGCCACTTCGTCAGCGCGATCCCCGCCGGCACCCCGACCACGATCGCCGCGATGATCAGCCCGATGTAGAACGCGCGTGCCACAGCCATCGCCCGGAACCCGGAGATCGCGTCCTGCGCCCACGTGACGAGCGCGACGTGGGGCAGGAGCAGCACCACCAGGGCCGCCACCATCGTCGCGGCACCGGCCGGGTGCAGGATCCCGATGCCGATCGCCAGGGTGCCGATCACAGACGCCACCGCCCCCTGCGCACCGGAGACGAAGAACTGCGGGTAGCCCCGGCCCGTCAGCCACCGCCCCGAGACGATGATGCCGAGCATGAGCACGAA
This sequence comes from Microbacteriaceae bacterium PS02333, assembly GCA_029959665.1. Lineage (GTDB taxonomy): Bacteria > Actinomycetota > Actinomycetes > Actinomycetales > Microbacteriaceae > Curtobacterium > Curtobacterium guangdongense. The sequence continues at coordinate 29,093 of JASCOI010000002.1, read as the reverse complement.
CGCTCCGATGCCGGCACGCCAGCCGCCACCCGCCTGCATCGCGATCGAGGTGCCCAGGATGGACAGGCCGACGTCGGCGGTCCACATCGGCCACCGGGAGGGCATCCGCAGCACGGCCACGAGCGCGCTCACCGCCGACGACATGTCCCGCTCGTCGTGGATGACGTCGTCGACGATCTGGTTCGCCCACGCGAGCCGGTTGAGGTCGGAACCGTCCGAGGTCACCGTCCGCATCTTGACGAGCATCGGCGCGTCCGACGGCGCGTACTGGATCGTCACCGAGCTGCCCGTGAAGTCGAGTTCGAGGGGTGCGAGGTTCCACTTGGTCGCCACCGCCACCAGGGCGATCTCGACGCTGCGGGTGTCCGCGCCCGAGGCCAGCATCACCTCGGCGAGGTCGAGGCAGAAGTCGACGATCTGCTGCGCGGAGTACTGCTCGCGCCGGGACCGGGTGTCCGGCGCGACGTGCTCGTAGATGGTGCCGCGGAGCCGGGCGCGGATGTCGCGGAGGTCGTGCTGGGCGACGCTGCGGGCACGCGGGCGGTGCGGACGACCAGGCCGCGCGCCGGGGAGGAGCGGTTCGGCCATCGGTCCATTGTGCCTGCCACGTCTGCCCGAGTCCGGACGTCCGCTGAACGCCTCGACTACTGTGCTGCCCATGGCGACCACCGACGGAGATCCCTGGCCGACGGTCCTCGATGCGCTGCCCGCCGGCACCACGCACCACGACGCAGATCGGGTCCTCCGAGCCTCCGGCTGGACCGGCTGCGGCACCGGTGACTGGGCCTGGGCCCTCCGCGCGCCCGATGGCCGGTCCGTCGCACGGATCAGCCCGTTCGACCCCGCCGCGTCGTACTCGGCAGCGCTCTACCGGGTGGCGTCGGACACCCGGCAGGTGCCCGCGTTGTTCGGGCACCGGGTCCTCGACGGCGGCGGGGACCTCACCCTGATGGAAGCCCTGGAGCCGGTCGCGGAACCCGAGGCCGCGGCGTTCCACCGATCGCTCGCAGCCGGGGATCCCGAGGTCGCGGCGCTCGTCGGGCACATCCGGGCCGTGCACGCGCAGGGAGCGGACGAGCAGCCGTGGTGGGGCCCGCTCGACGACAACCCGGCGAACGTGATGCGCGGTGCTGACGGTCGGCTGGTGGTCACCGACCTCTACTACGCCGACGGGCCGAACCTGTACCGCACCGTGCTCGAGGACCCCGACCACGTCGTCCGCGCGTACCCCGAGGAGCGTCGCCGGTACATGACGGAGCTGCCGCTCGCGAGCTCGGGCGGCTGGCCGGCGGGCGAGGCCGAGCGCATGCGCGCCGGGCTCGCCGCCGCCGATGCCCGGCTCCGCGTCGCCGGCGGGCGGTGAGTCGCTCGGTCAGCGGCGGCGCACGCTGAGTCGTCCGGCGGCGAAGGCCGCAGAGACGAGCCCGACGACCACCAGTGCGTACCCGAGCAGCGTCTGCCAGCTCGGCGGTCCGGCGACGAAGGCGTAGTCACTCAGCGGTGCGTACGCGAACCAGCCGAAGGACGCCCTCGGCGTGGTGGCGACGAGCAGGGCACCGCCGATGACGGCCAGCAGGCCGAGCCACAGGGTCAGGTGGGTCCAGGTCCGTCTGATCACGGCTCCGAGCGTAGCCAGGAGACGGGCCGGGGGGGCCCGGGGGGGGGGGGCCCCGGCGCCCCCCCCGCGCGGGGGGGGGGGGTGTCCCGGGGCGGGGGGGGGCGCGGGGCGGGGGGGGGGGGGCGGGGGGGGGGGCCCCCGGGGCCCGCCCGTCCGTCAGGTGGTGCCGACTACTGCTCGAACGTCGCGTTCAGGGTGATGTCGACTCCGGTGAGTGCCTTGCTGACGGGGCAGGTCGCCTTGGCGTCCTCTGCCGCCTTGAGGAAGGTCGCCTCGTCGATGCCGGACACCTCGCCGCTCACGGTGAGGGCGATGCCGGTGAGCTTGAACCCGCCGGCCGAGTCCGGGCCGAGCGAGACGTCGGCCTTGACGTCGAGGGCCTCGACGGTGCCGCCGGCCTCGCCGAGCACGGCGGAGAACTGCATCGCGTAGCAGGCGGAGTGCGCTGCGGCGATGAGCTCCTCGGGGCTGGTCGTGCCGTCGGCGTCCTCGGCGGCGCGCTTCGGGAACGAGACGTCGTACGTGCCGACCTTCGAGCTGGAGAGTTCGACCTGGCCGGAGCCGTCCTCGAGGCCGCCGTTCCAGGCGGTACGTGCGGTGCGCGTGGGCATGGCCGCTCCTTTCGTGTGGGGTGCGGTCCCGAGCGGGAGCCACGCTGCCGAGTCAATCGGAGAACGCTCGTTCTCGCAAGGGGTTCCCGGCGAAGACGCAGGTCGGTAGGGTCGAGCGCATGGGGGATCGAGGGACGTTCCGGCAGCAGGCGCTCGCCCGCGGTCCGCAGCGTGACGTGGGACCGCTCGTCGCCTGGGCCCGGTTCTGGACGCAGGGTTGGCGGTTCTCCGGTCGGGCGAGCCGGTCCGAGTTCTTCTGGCCGATGGCGCTCGAGCTGGTCGTCGTGGTGCTCGCGGTCGGGATCCCGGTGTGGTCGGGGACGCCGTGGCGGTGGACCTGGTACGCCGACCCGTTCGGGATCATGCCGTCCCCTGCCGTGTACTTCCACCTCTGGGGGAGTGGGAACTGGTGGTGGGGCTACGGCGACGGGGCGGACGTCCCACCGAGGGCGTGGGACCTCCCGGTGATCGCCTGGATCGCGGTGACGGCGATCCCGCGCTGGACCCTGCTGGTGCGGCGGCTGCACGACCGGGACCACACCGGGCTCTGGGTGCTGCTGCTCGCGTTCACCGGGCCGATCGGGTGGCTCGTGGTGAGTGCGATGGTGGTCAGTCGTCCTCGGGCGGCGGGCGTGCGGTTCGACCGGACGCTGTGGAGCGCGTACAAGCCCAGCGCGACCCTGCCGCCCGAGCCTCAGGACGCGGCGACGGCGACCCCGGCGGCACCGAGCAGCACGACGTAGCCCCACGCGTGCACCGCTTCGGGGATGCGCGGCGGACGTCGCTGGCCGACTCCGGTCGCTCCTGCACACCCGCCGGGCTGCGACCACCCCCGGTACTGGGGCTGTGTCGTGCGGACACCGCTTGTGAGCATCGTTCGGCGGCGTGTTCAGGGCGCGTCGCCGAACGGTCCGCACCGGACCGGCGGTCCGCGCCGTCCTCCGCGGGAGCAGGGGAACGATGCGCAGCACCAGGATCTGGACCAGGACCGTCACGGCCGTCACCGTGATGGCGATCGCCCTCGCCGGGATCGTCGTGACGGCGGCACCGGCGCAGGCGGCGACCTACACGGGACTGCTTCCGGCCGGCTCGAAGCTCGACCCGGGTGACTCGCTGACCTCGGCGAACGGGCAGTACCGCCTGGTGATGCAGGGCGACGGCAACCTCGTCGAGTACGGCATCGGCAACGTGGTCCTCTGGGCGTCCAACACCGCGAACAAGCCAGGCGCCGTCGCGGTCGCCCGGATGGACGGGTACCTCGTGCTGACCATGAACGGCGGCATCTTCGCCAAGTGGGGGCCGAACGGGTACGCGTCGAAGGGGTTCTCCGTCGAGCCGGACGGGTCCATGCGCACCACCGACACCGCGGGCATCGTCCGCTGGCAGCTCACCGCCTTCCAGAACCGCGTCCCCGCCGGGACCGTCCTGAAGGCCGGCACGACGCTCCGCTCCGACGCCAGCACCGCCCGCGTGCTGACCATGCAGGCAGACGGCAACCTCGTGCTCTACGTCAACGGCCGTGCTGCGTGGTCGACGAAGACCTACCGGAACCCGGGCGCGTGGACAGCGGTGCAGACCGACGGCAACCTCGTCGTCTACCGCGCGGACGGGCGAGCCATCTGGTCGACACGCACCTACCGTGCCGGAGGCGGACAGCTGCTCGTGCAGGTCGATGGCAACGTCGTGCTCTACGGCAAGGCGGGCACCCGGTCGTGGTCGTCGAAGCCGGTCACCACGCTGCTGTGGCCCGTCGTGAGCAGCACCATCAGCGGCCGCTACGGTGACGACCGGGGTGCCGGGCACGTGCCGCGCTACCACCAGGGGACCGACGCCGCGGTGAAGACCGGGACGCCGGTGTACTCGTCCGGCCCGGGGACGGTGACGAAGACCGTCGCGAACGACCCGTCCTACGGCAACTACGTCGTGGTGACCTACGGCGTGACCACGGTGCTCACGGCGCACCTCAGCGTGATCGAGGTCTCCACGGGGCAGGTCGTCGGCGCCGAGCAGGAGATCGCGAAGTCGGGGAACACCGGGCAGTCCACCGGGCCGCACGTGCACGTCGAGACGCGGGTGAACGGGACGCTGCAGGACCCGCTGACGGTGCTGCGCTTCCGGTAGGTTGCGCGAGGCGCCGGGCGCCATGTGCCGCCGCCGGACGGGTCGAGTGCGCGGAAACGAGGGCCAGCAGCCTCACGGAGGCGCCGTTCCTGCGCACTCGACCGCAGGGAGACCTCAGATCGCGGGGCCCACCGACCGCAGGGCATCGGCACGGTCGGGCGACGACCGCGCCGCGTACCCGATCCGGCTCTCGCGGACGTGCCACCCCATCCGCTCCGCCGCCGCATCCACGTCGCCGGCGTCGATCGCCGCGAGGATGCGCCGGTGCTCCGGCCACAGCCGCTCGCCGCGGGAGAACGTGTCCGTGGCGTACAACCACTCGATCTTCCGGGACAACTGCCGGAGCAGCGTCGCGAGCGTCGCACTGCCGGAGAGTTCGGCGACCAGGAAGTGGAAGCGGTCGTTGAGGTCGACGAGCAGGTCGAGTTCGTCCCGCTCGACCGCGTCGTCACCGGCGTCCAGGATCGCGCCGAGCTCGCGCCGGATCCGCCACCAGTCCTCGGGCGGGGCGTCCCCGTCGAAGAGCGTGCGCGCCCGGGTGGCCGCACGCCGGGCGGTGGCGATCTCGAGCGACTCCCGCACGGCGAACAGGTCGTCGGCCTCGTCGAACGGGATCGCCGCGATCCGCGAGCCCACGTTCGGCTGCGACACGACGAAGCCCTCGCCCTCGAGGCCGCGCAACGCCTCGCGCACCGGGACCCGGGAGACGCCGTACCGCTCCGCGAGGAACGCCTCCGTCACCCGGGTCCCGGGCAGCAGCGCGCCGGCGACGATGTCGCGGCGGATCGCGTCGAGGACGCCGGCACCGTTCAGCACGGTCACGATCGTCTCACGCTGACGACGGCCCACGGCGAGCGCGTCACGCGGCGTGCTCCGCCAGTGCCCGACCGGGGATCGCGTCGAGCAGGTCCCGTGTGTACTGCTCAGCGGGGGCGCCGAACACCTGCGCGACCGACCCGTGCTCCACGACCTTCCCGCGGCGCATCACCACGACGTCGTCCGCGATGCGCCTGACCACCCCGAGGTCGTGGGTGATGAACAGGTAGCTCAGGCCGAGACGGTCCTGCAGGTCGTCGAGCAGCGCCAGGATCTGCTCCTGCACGAGGACGTCGAGCGCGGAGACCGCCTCGTCGAGGATGAGCAGCTCCGGCTCGAGTGCGAGCGCACGGGCGATCGCGACGCGCTGCCGCTGGCCGCCGGACAACTCGTTCGGGCGGAGCTGCGCGACCGTGCGTGGCAGGGCGACCTGGTCGAGCAGCGTCGCGACCCGCTCGGTGCGGGACGCCCGGTCGCCGATCCCGAACACGCGCAGGGGCTCGTCGATGATCCGCTCGATCGTCGACGTCGGGTCGAGGGAACCGTACGGGTCCTGGAACACCGGCTGCACCCGACGACGGACGCTCCGCCGTTCGGCACCGCGCGCGGTCCCGATCGAGAGCCCGTCGACGAGCGCACTGCCCGACGTCGGTGTCTCGAGCCCAAGGACGATCCTGGCGACCGTCGTCTTGCCCGACCCGGACTCCCCGACGACCGCGGTGGTGGTGCCGCGTCGGACGGTGAACGAGACGCCGTCGGACGCGCGGAGGGTCCCGGCCCCGCGCCCGCGCAGCTTGTACTCCTTCACCAGGTCCGACACGACGAGGATCGGTTCACCGGCGGCCACCGGCTCCGGGGCGACGCCCGTCAGCGCGGGTGCCGCCGCGATGAGCCGCTTCGTGTACTCGTGCTGCGGGTTCCGGAGGATGTCCTCCGGCGCACCCTGCTCGACGATCTCGCCGTCGAGCATCACGACGACGCGGTCGGTCCGGTCGGCCGCGACCCCGAGGTCGTGCGTCACGAAGAGCAGCGTCGTGCCGTGCTGGTCCACCAGGGTCTGCAAGTGGTCGAGGATCTGCCGCTGCACCGTCACGTCGAGGGCGCTGGTCGGCTCGTCGGCGATGAGCAGTTCCGGCTGGCGGGCGAGCGCGATCGCGATGAGGATGCGCTGCCGCATGCCGCCGGAGAACTCGTGCGGGTACTGGTCCGCCCGTCGCGCGGCCTCCGGGATCCCGGCCTCGGTCATGAGCTCCACGACGCGCTGCCGGACCGCCGCACGGCCGCGGAGCCCACCGGCGCGGAGCGAGTCGGCGATCTGCGCGCCGACCTTCATCGCGGGGTTGAGGTTGGTCGACGGGTCCTGCGGCACGAGCCCGATGCGTCCGCCGCGGACCGGGCGCATGGTGGCCTCGTCCGCGCCGGAGACGTCGAGGTCGCCGAGGCGGATCGATCCGCCCGTGATCCGTCCGGCTCCTGGCAGCAGCCGGAGCACCGCCGCGATCAACGTCGACTTCCCCGACCCGGACTGGCCGACGATCGCGACGCGCTCGCCGCGACGGACGTCGAGGTCGACGCCGTGCAGCACCTCGGTGCCGCCGAACGCGACGCGCAGGTCGCGGATGGTCAGCAAGGGGGCGGACGGGAGGCTCGGGTCGGCTCCGGTGGGCATCGTGCGGTCCTCAGCGTCCTGCGGCATGTCCCTGTGCTCCTCTCGGGTTGGCTGCGGCGCCCAGGACGCCGGTTGCTGGGTCGCGCGTCACGCACGACAGGCGGCCGAGCGCCCAGTCGCCGGCTCGGGTGACGACGTGGCCGAGTTCCTCGAGGCCGGCGATCACGTCCTCGCCGAGGCGGTCCTCGACGACGAGACCGCCCGGGGTCCAGGTCCGGGGCCAGAACGACCCGGGGAACGAGGTCGTGTGCAGCGCGGGCGCGTCGATGGCCTGCTGGGGGGAGTACCCGCCGACGATCGTGCGGAGCAGGAAGAGCAGCTGCCACTGGTCCTGCTGGTCGCCGCCGGGGGAGCCGAGCGCCACGACGGGCTCACCGTCACGGAGCACGAGCGTCGGGGTCAGGGTCGTGCGAGGACGCTCGCCCGGGCGGAGCGTCGACGCGGTGCCCTCCTCGAGCCAGGTCATCTGCATGCGGGTGCCGAGGCAGAACCCGAGTTCGGGGACCGTCGGGGAGGACTGCAGCCAGCCGCCGGACGGTGTCGCGCTGACGATGTTCCCCCAGCGGTCGACGACGTCGATGTGGACCGTGTCGCCGCGGGTCTCGCCCGTTTCCATCACGATCGGCTCACCACGATCCTCGACGGGTGCCGGGACGGTCGGTTCGCCGACGCCGGCGATGGGTTCGCCGCCCGGTGTGTACGTCTCGCGGAGCGGCGGGAGCGTGCTCGGGCCGTCGGCGGTCGTCCCCGGGCGGAACTCGTGGGACGCGCGGTCGCCGATCAGCGCACGACGGGCATCGGTGTACGCGTCGCCCAGCAGTTCGTCCATCGGGACGTCGTGGTCGCCGTAGTACGCCTCGCGATCGGCCATGGCGAGCTTCTGCGCCTCGACGATCGTGTGCGCTCCCGCGACGGTCGACGGGTCGAGCAGCGCGTCGTCGAAGGGCTCGAGCAGCCGCAGGGTCTGCAGCAGCGCCGGACCCTGCCCCCACGGGCCGGTCTTCGCGACCGTGTACCCGCGGAACTCGGCGGTCGTCGCGGGCTCGTAGGACGCCCGGAACGCCGCCATGTCGCTCGAGCGGATGACGCCGGCGTGGTCGGTGCCCGAGGCGTGCCGGTGCGGGGCGCGCACGAACCGGTCGATCGCCTCCGCGACGAACCCGCTCGACCACGCATCGCGCGCAGCGTCGATGCGGGCGACACGGTCGTCCGCGCTGCCGCCCGTGTTTGCTGAGCCAGCGTCGACGAGCCGGTCGAGCACTGCAGCCCACGTCTCGTTGCGGATGACGGTCCCGGGGACCGGCACCGTGCCTCCCGGCAGCCACCGAGCAGCGGAGGACGGCCAGTGGTCCCGGAACAGGTCCTGGACCGTCGCGATCGTGGCGACCACGCGGGGCGCGACCGGGTGGCCGTCGCGCGCGTAGCCGATGGCGAAGGCGAGGACGTCGGCGAGTTCCCACGTGCCGTGGTCGCGGAGCAGCAGGAGCCAGGCGTCGACGGCGCCGGGCACGGCGGCGGCGAGTGCGCCGGCGCCGGGGACCAGGTCGAGGCCCTCGGCACGGAAGTGTTCCGGGGTCGCGCCGGCCGGTGCAGGACCCTGGCCGACCAGCACCGTCGGTGTCTTGTCGTCGGCCGTGGCGAAGACGGCGGTCACGTCACCGCCCGGGCCGTTCAGGTGCGGCTCGACGACGTGCAGGACGAACGCGCCGGCGACGGCGGCGTCGAATGCGTTGCCGCCGCGCTCCAGGACGGCCTGCGCGCTCGCGGTGGCGATCCAGTGCGTGGCGGCGGCCATGCCGAAGGTGCCCTGCAGGTCGGGACGTGTGGTGTGGGCGGTCGGCTGGACGAAGGCGGGGTTGGTGCTCATGGTGCTCACTTGCGGTCCGATGCGGTCGGGTCGAGGGCGTCGCGCAGGGCGTCCCCGAACAGGTTGAAGCCGAGGCAGATCACGGCGATGGCGATGCCGGGGACCACTGCGGCCCACGGCGCCTGGCCGAGGTACTGCTGCGCGTCCGAGAGCATGATGCCGAGGCTCGGGGTCGGGGGCTGGATGCCGAGACCGAGGAACGACAGCAGCGCCTCGCCGATCACCGCGACCGGCATGATCACCGTCGCCTGGACGATGATCGCGGAGACGCAGTTCGGCAGGACGTGCTGCGCGATGATCCGGGCGCCACCGGCGTCGAGGGTCTTCGCGCTCGTCACGAAGTCGGCGCTCGTGATGCGCAGCGTCTCACCGCGGACGATGCGGATCATCGCCGGGACGTGGGAGACGCCGATCGCGATGACGGCGTTCGACAGGCTGGGCCCGCTGATCGCCGCGAGGCCGACCGCGATGATGAGGAACGGGAACGCCAGGGCGACGTCGGTCAGGCGCGAGATGATCGCGTCGAGCCACTTCCAGTAGCCGGCGAGGAGCCCGAGCGGGGTCCCGACGACGACGGCGACGAGCACGGAGAGCGCGCCCACGACGAGGGAGACCTGCACGCCGTAGAGCGTGCGGGACAGGATGTCGCGGCCGAGGTCGTCGGTGCCCAGGCCGAACCCGACCGTGAACGGCACCTGGAACGGCAGGTCGAAGTGCGTCTGCGTGGGGTCGTGCGGGGCGACGAGCGGTGCGGTCAGCGCCGCGAGCACGACGACCGCGAGCATGATTCCGCCGGTGAGCCCGAGGCGGTTCGCCCTGACCTGCTTCCAGACGCGGCCGCGGCTGGAGCCGAGATCTGTTGCGGTGATGACCGTCATCGGGATCCCCCTACGCGGATCTTCGGGTTGATGACCGAGTACAGGACGTCCACGGCCAGGTTGATCACGACGTAGCCGACCGTGATGACGAGCACGACCGCCTGGATCACCGGGTAGTCGCGGGTGAACACCGAGTCGAGCGTCAGCTTGCCGAACCCGGGCAGCGCGAAGATGCGCTCGGTGACGACGGCGCCCGAGATGAGCCCGCCGAGCTGTAGCCCGACGATGGTGACGACCACGATCATCGAGTTCCGGAGGCCGTAGCGGAACAGCACCCGGCCGCGGCCGAGCCCCTTCGCCCGTGCGGTCCGGACGAAGTCGGTCTTCATCGTCTCGATCATCGACGCACGGGTCTGCCGCATGATCACGGCCGCGAGCGAGGTGCCGAGGATGAGCGCCGGCAGGGTCAGGTGGTAGAGCGCACTGAGCGGGTTCGACGTCATCGGGACGTACCCGGACGCCGGGAACCAGCCGAGCCCTGCCGCCAGCCAGACGATCGCGAGGATGCCGAGCCAGAAGTTCGGCACGCTGAGGCCGACGAGGGCAGCCGCGTTCGCCATCCACTCCGGCCACTGCCCGCGGTACCGCTCCGCCAGCGTGCCGAGCGCGACCCCGACGAGCACGGCGACGACGATGGCGTAGAGCGCGAGCCACAGCGTGACCGGGAGCGTCGAACCGATGAGCTCGGTCACGGGGGTGCCCGTGCGGGTCGAGCGGCCGAAGTCGCCCTGGAACGCGTTCACCAGGAAGCGCCAGTACTGCACGACGATCGAGTCGTCGAGGCCGAGTTGGGCCCGGACCGCGGCGAGTCGTGCAGGGCTCGCCTCCTCGCCGGCGAGGGCGAGTGCCGGGTCGCCCGGGAGCTGCCGGACGCCGAAGAACACGACGATCGAGGCGAGCACCAGCGTGATCGCCGACTGCCAGATGCGGGTGCTGACGTAGCGGATCACTTCGCCGCTCCTTCCACGAACGCGGCCTTGCTCAGCCGAACGACGCCGTCCGCGTACGTCGAGACGCCCGCGATCGTGTTCCCGACGCCGGTGATGCTCCGGGTCCGGTACAGGTAGATGATCGGGTTGTCCCGCTGCACGATCGTCGTCATCTCGCCGTACAGGTCGGCTCGCTCCTGCTCGTCGGTCGACTGCGCGGCGCGGGTGATGAGGTCGTCGACCTCGGCGTTGCTGTAACCGGCGTAGTTGTTGCCGCCACCCGTCGTCAGGAAGCCGCCGATGTTGCCGTGCGGGTCGACGCGGCCGGACCAGCCGAGCTGGAGCGCCTGGAAGTCGCCGCGCGTCTGGTCGTCGAGCAGGGTCGTGTACTCGACCGGGGTGATCGTGATCGCGAAGCCGCCGCTGCGCGCCTGCGCCTGCAGTGCCTGGGCGAACCGCACCGTGTCGGGGGTGTTCGTCACCTCCATCTCGATCGGGAACGGCTGCTGGACGCCGGCCTTCTCGAGGATCTTCTTCGCGGCATCGGGGTCGTACTCCGGGCATGCCTTGCTCGCCGTGCTGGCGAAGACGCTCGTGTCCGGCACGGGGGAGCAGGCGACGTCCGCCCAGCCGTGGAACACGCTCTGCACGAGCTCCGCCCGGTTGATCGACATCGACAGTGCCCGACGGACGTCCGCACGCTTCGCCAGCGGGGTGTCGATCTGCTTCGGGTCCGTGCCGACGCCGTCCTGGTTGCCGATGTTCACGGTGATGCCCTGGTAGCCGAGGGACCCCGTGCGCAGGATCGACAGGTCCTTGCGCTTCCGCAGGTCGTCGACGTCCTGCGTCGAGATCGTGTCCGCCACCTGGACGTCACCCGACCGCAGGTTCGCCGCCCGGATGCTGGCGTCCGTGATGATCCGGTAGGTGATCGTGTCGAAGTGCGCCGACGACGGATCGTAGTAGTCCGGGTCCTTCTCGACCTGGATCGAGGTCTGCGGGACGCGCTTCACGAACTTGTACGGGCCGACACACACCGGGGCGTCGCCGAAGTCGTCGCCCTTCTCCGCGAGCGCCGTCGGGGACATCACCATGCCCGCGCGATCGGCGAGCGCCGCGGTGAGCGGGGCGAACGGGGTGTCGTAGTGGAGCCGAACGGTGTGGTCGTCGACTGCCTCGACGTCGGAGACCGGGCCCAGCTCGCTCTTCCGGCTGGAGTCCGCCTTCGTCAGGTTCCGCTCGAGCGTCGTCACGACCGCGTCGGCGTCGAACGGCGTGCCGTCGGCGAACCGCACGCCGGTCTTCACCGGGAACGTGACGGTCGTGCCGCCGTCGCTCACCGTCGGGAGCTCCGTCGCGAGCATCGGGACGAGGGTGCCCTCGTCGTCGATGTCGTAGAGCTTCTGGCACATCGTCTCCATGACGTACCGGGTGTACAGCGACGACGAGGTGGTCGGGTCGAGGCGGTCGGGCTCTGCCGACAGCGCCATCACCAGGTCACCGCCCTCCTTGATCCGCTGGTCGCCGATCGGGGCGGTGGTGACGGTGCCGGCGGTGGTGCCGCCGGCCTTCGAGCGTTGGACGGGGACGCAGGCGGTGAGTGCGAGCGTCGCGGCGATGAGGACGGCGGGCAGCGCGATGAGTGTGCGTCGTCGTCGGGGGCTGATCGGGGACATGCGGTTCCTGATGCTGGGGAGGTGCGTGGCGTCCCTTGTGGGGTCGCGCTCAGGAGCGGGGTTGATTGCATACAATCACACCTGCATAGCCTTGCTTGTATACAGTTTGTTTCTGTTGTGTAAAACGACGAGCTGTCCACCGGTGTCGTCTGCGTGGTCCGCCGCGGCGGATGTCACGCAATTCTCGCGAGATGCGCCCTTCTCGCTCGCGCCCGACCGCCGCCGTCTACGTCGACGGCTTCAACCTGTTCCGACGGGCTCTCCAGGGGCGAGATGACCTGAAGTGGCTCGACCTCGAACTGTTGTGCACTCGTCTCTTGCCTGGCTTCGACGTCGGGCAGATCCGGTACTTCACGGCACGGGTCCGGCATGTCGAGGGAAAGGACCCGCGCGTCCCGCAGAACCAGGAGCGCTACCTCCGGGCGCTGGCCACGCTGCCGTCGGTCTCGGTGCACTTCGGGACGTTCCGGGCGGACAAACGATGGATGGCGCTCTCGCCGCTCGTGCTCGACGATGCCGGTGAGCCACGGCGCGTCCGGGTCCGGAAGATCGAGGAGAAGGGGACGGACGTGTCGCTCGCTGCGCACATGGTGGCGGACGCGATGGCAGGGACCTTCGACGTGTCCTTCCTCTTGTCGAACGACTCTGACTTCGCCGACGCGCTCCGCATCGTGCGAGAACGGGCGAGGGGGAAGATCGGCCTCGTCGTCCCGACTGAGGCAGCGCCTGCGCGGAGTCTGCTCGAAGTCAGGCCAGATCACATCCGGCACGTCAAGCAGGCGGCGCTCCGCGAGAGCCAGTTCCCGGCGCGGCTGATCGACGAGCTCGGTACCTTCGGCCGGCCGAGCGCCTGGCAAGTACAGAAGCCCCTCTCGCTGGAGAAGGGCTTCTGGCCGGTTAGCCGTTGACGTGGCACCCCGGGGGGTGGATTCAGCCTAAGCAGGCACGAGCGCTTGATGCAACTGGAACTTCACATACGCTATGGTCGGCGCAATGACCCGCGAACTGGGGTCCTGAGCGATTCTCGATGTCGACTGTCCTTCAACTACGGTCGCATTGATCGAGGGGAGAGACGATGGAGTTCGAAGAACGACTCGCAGCGCTGGCCGCGAAGGTGCAGAACCAGCGAGACGCGATCCAGACCGAAGAGGCCACAAAGAACGCGTTCGTGATGCCGTTCATCTCGACGATCCTCGGCTACGACGTGTTCAACCCGCTCGAGGTGGTGCCGGAGTTCACGGCCGACGTCGGCGTCAAGCGTGGCGAGAAGGTCGACTACGCGATCATGCGAGACGGGGAGGTGCAGATCCTCATCGAGTGCAAGAAATCGACGGAGCCGCTCAAGATCGAGCACGCGTCCCAGCTCTTCCGGTACTTCTCGGTCACGAACGCTCGGATCGCCGTCCTCACCAACGGCGAGGTCTACAACTTCTACACGGACCTCGACGCGCCGAACAAGATGGACGACCGTCCGTTCCTCGTCCTCGATCTGGCGGACATCGACGAGACGCTCCTGCCGGAGCTCCGGAAGCTCACGAAGGACGTGTTCGACCTCGACTCGGTGATCAGCGCGGCCGAGGAGCTGAAGTACGTCGGCTCGATCAAGCGCGCGATCGCCGCGCAGTTCCGTGAGCCGGAGGAGGACTTCGTCCGGCTGTTCAAATCGCGTCTACGACGGTCGCTTCACGCAGGATGCGAAGGTGCAGTTCACGGCACTGGTCGCGAAAGCGTCGAAGCAGTACCTCAACGAGCAGGTGAACGATCGTCTGAAGACTGCGCTCGGTGCCTCCTACTCGGCGCCGGTCAGCGTCGAGGCTTCGGAAGAAGCGGTCTCGAGCGAATCCGTCGCTCGAGAAGACATTGACCGGGACACCGAGATCGAGACCACCCTCGAAGAACTCGAGGGCTACCAGATCGTCAAGGCGATCGCCTGCAGTGAGGTCAAGCCGGACCGGATCGCGCACCGCGATCAGAAGTCGTACTTCGCGATCCTGCTCGACGACAACAACCGCAAGCCGATCGCCCGGCTCTGGTTCAACGGCAAGAAGCAGAAGTACCTCGGGCTGTTCGACGAGGACAAGGTCGAGACGAAGCACGCGATCGAGAACCTCGACGACATCTACCTCCACGCCGCTGCGATCCGCGAGGCAGCACACCGCTACGCGGGCTGAAGCCGGAGCACGTTGACCTCGACGGCATCGCCGGCTGTGAGGATCGCCGTGTTGTCGAGCGACACGCTCGTGATGAGCGTCGACCGCCCGCGATGAGCATCGACTTGGTGACGCAGATCATGCCCGGGGACTGAGAGCTCCACCGCCGACTCGGGTCGTACCCTGGGACGGATGAGATCCCGCGCTGCGCAACTGACCGTGCTCGTCGCGATCGGGATCGTCGCCGGTGTCCTCTCTGGCCTGTTCGGCGTCGGCGGCGGGGTCATCGTCGTCCCGGCACTCATGGCGTTCCTCCACATGGACCAGCGCAGCGCCTCCGCGAGCTCCCTCGTGGCGATCGCCCCCGCGGCGGTCGTCGGTGCGATCACCTATGCCGTGCAGGGTGAGGTGCACTGGCTCGCGGCACTCACCCTGGCGATCGGCAGTGTCGTCGGAGCGCCCATCGGCTCGAGGCTCCTGCGAGCGATCCCGCTCCGGGTGCTCCCGTGGATCTTCGTCGGCTTCATCGTCGTCGTGCTCGTCTCCCTCTTCACCAACGTGCCGACCCGCGAGGGCGACGTGCACTTCGGCCCGATCGAGGCGGTCGTGCTGCTCGGGATCGGACTGCTGGCCGGCGTCCTCTCCGGCCTGATCGGTGTCGGCGGCGGGGTCGTGATCGTGCCCGGGATGGAACTCGCACTGGGCGCGGGCGACCTGCTCGCGAAGGGGACGTCACTGCTCACGATGGTGCCGACGTCGGTGTCGGGCACCGTGGCGAACCTGCGTCGAGGGGTGGTGGACCTCCGCGTGGGACTGACGGTGGGCATCACGGCGGCGGTCTGCTCACCGATCGGCGCGTTCATCGCAGGGGTCATCGACCCGCAGGTCGGGACCTGGATGTTCGCCGGGTTCTTGGTCGTGGTTGCGGTGATCGTGCTGCGACGCGGTCTCGGGCGGGCGAGCAAGCCCGATCCGCAGGTCGGAGAGGTCGCGTGAGGGTCACCGCCGAGGACGTCCTCGCCGCGTTCGCGAAGACGCCGGGCGACGTCGCGGGTGCCCGGCGGGTGGCTCGGGCGCACCGGGACCTTGACGAGGGTGAACGGTCCGCGCTGCTGTGGAGCGAGGATCCCGGAGCGCGGCTCCTCGCCGTCGTGCTGCTCGTGCAGGCGATGCGGGAGCGCCCCGACCCGGAGCTCACGGAGGAGTACCTGTCTGCGGCGCGCGCCGAACGGATCGACCGCGTGGAACTCGTCGACATCGCTGCCGAGGAGCTCGTCGGCGCGCCGATGCTCGGCAGCTCGACCGGTCCGCTGTTCGCGCTCGCGAAGTCGGACGTCGCGTGGGTCAGGCGCATCGCGGTGGTCGCGACGCTGGCGTTCGCCAAGCAGGGCGACGCGGACGTGCCGCTCGCGGTCGCTGGCCGGCTCGTCCGAGAGCGCGGGGACACCGTGCAGTCGGCGCTCGGCTGGGTCCTGCGCGAGGTCGGGAAGCGGGCGTCCGAGCCGGCCCTCGTCGCGTTCCTCGAGCGACAGGGGCGGTTCCTCAGCCGGAGCGCGCTCGAGACCGCGACCGAGCACCTGCCGGCGGCCGAGCGCGATCGCCTCCGCCAGGACGGCTGAACGCGACAACGGCTGCGCAAGGCCCCCGACCGCGCTACCGGGCGAACACGTCGTCGAGCGTGAACGTCGATAACTTCCGCTCCTGCAACAGCGCGTGCAACCGCGGCAGTGCTCCGATGGTCCCCCGGAAGTTCGCATGCCCGATCACGATGTGCGCCGGCTGGAACCACTGCTCCGCGAAGCCGACGATCTGGTCCGACGTGATGTCACCGGAGTCGGCCAACGACCCGTACCAGAGCAGCGGCGTCGTGTACCCGGCGCGGGCGGCTGCGGCGTCGACCCGGGCGTCGTGGTACCCGAACGGCGGCCGGAAGTACGGCTTCGCGTCCACGCCGTAGGTGTCCCGGATGAAGTCGTGGTTCCGGGTGAGCTGGTCGATGATGCCCTGGTCGGAGAGCTTCGTGAGCGCCGGGTGGTCCCACGTGTGGTTCCCGAGCTGCACCTGCCCGGAGGTCACCAACGGTCGCAGCAGGTCGGCGTGCTCGGTCCACGCCGGGCGCACCCCGTTCACGAAGAACGTCAGGCGGGTCCCGGTCTCGGCGGCGAACCGGGCGTAGGCCTCGACCACTTCGCTGGACACCCCGTCGTCCACGGTCCAGGCGATCCCGGGCGTGCCCGCCGGCAGACCGGTGATCGTCCCGGCGGGGAGCGGCTGTCGCTGCAGGGCGACCGGCGGCACGGTCGCCGTCGCCGTCGCGGATGACGAAGCCGAAGCCGACGGCGACGCGGAAGCCGGAGACGTCGGCGACGCGGAAGCCGGAGACGTCGGCGATCCCGTCGGCCCGGCCGAACACGCGGCGAGCGCCCCCGTCAGCACGCTCCCACCGACCCCGGCCAGCAGTGCGCGACGGGACGGACGGGAAGGGGCACGGTGGTTCATCGGACGACATCGTCCCGAACGGGAACCGATCCGCACATCAGTCGATCGGAGGATTCCGGATGGCCGGTCGGCGGCCGGACGATGCGACGACACGAGGACGAGACGACGCGCCGACGAGACGACGCGATCCGAGTCAGCCCGCAGCCGGCCCGGCCAACACCGTCGCGAGCGAGATGATGAGCCCGTCCCGGACCTCGATGACGTCGATTCCCCTGACCTGCGGATCGCCGACCGGTCCGAAGCCCCACGCGAGCGCTCCGTGCGTCGGCGACACGTACCGCCGACCCTCCTCGACGAACTGGAACGCCCCCGGCACCTCGTCCAACAGCGCGGCGGCCTTGGCCTCGAGCGCGTCCCGACCGGTCACGGCGCCCTCCGGATCGGTGAAGAGGACGTCAGGCGCGTACGTGCGCTCGACGGCGGCACGTCGGGCGACCGGGTCGCGGTTCCCGAACACCTCGTGGAGGTTGGCGGTGAGCAGTTCGTCGACGGTCGGCATGCCCGGAGCCTAGACGCACGCCCGGGCACACGACACGATGTCGGGATGCTGATCGACGCCGATCTCGTCCGACGCCTCGTCGCCGAGCAGTTCCCTGCATGGTCGGACCTGCCGGTCACCGAGGTCGACCCGCAGGGCTGGGACAACCGCACGTACCGGATCGGCGATGCACTGTCGGTCCGGCTGCCGAGCGCGGAGGGCTACGTCGCAGCCGTCGAGAAGGAGCAACGCGTCCTGCCGTACCTGGCGCCGTACCTCGACGTCGCGGTTCCCGAGCCCGTCGGACTCGGACGCCCGGGCAGCGGCTACCCGTTCCCGTGGTCGGTCCGCCGCTGGCTCGACGGCAGGGTGGCAGCACGCGCGGATCCGGACCGGTCGGCGCTCGCCGCGGACGTCGGTCGGGTCCTCCGGCAGCTCCGGGCCGTCCCGGCCGACGACGGTCCCGCCGCCGGAGCGCACTCGTTCCACCGCGGCGCACACCCGGCGTTCTACGACCGCGAGGTCCGCGACGCACTCGAACGACTCGGCGACGACGTCGACCGGGCAGCGTGCGAGGCGGTCTGGGACACGGCGTGCGCCACGACCTGGGAGCGCCCTGCCGTGTGGTTCCACGGTGACGTCGCCCCGACGAACCTGCTCGTGGGCGACGACGGCCGGCTCACGGCGCTCATCGACTTCGGCACGTGCGGCGTCGGCGACCCGGCGTGCGACCTGGTGCTGGCGTGGACGTTCCTCGACCCGGGAGCGCGGCAGGTGTTCCGCGATGCAGTCGGGCTGGACGACGCGACCTGGGCGAGGGGCCGTGGCTGGGTCCTCTGGAAGTCCCTCATCATGCTGGCCGGCAGCGCCGGCCCCGGCGACCACGCGGTCCACCAGGCGGTCCTGGCCGCCGCCCTGGACGACCCGGTCGCGGGGGGGGGGGGGGGGGGGGGGGGGGGGGGGGGGGGCCCCCGGCCCCCCCCCGGCGGGGCCGGGCGGGCGGGCGGGGGGCCCCCCCCCCCCCCCCCCCCGGTCCGACCCGCGCTGAGAGGGCGCGCCGGTGCGTCCGGGTACACGGGACGTACCGACGATTGGAGCGCTCATGCGCGCACTCACCTGGCAGGGCACCGAGAAGGTCTCGGTCGAGACCGTTCCGGACCCGACCATCCACGAGCCCACCGACGCGATCGTGCGGATCACGTCCTCCGCGATCTGCGGCTCCGACCTGCACCTGTACGGGGTGCTCGGGCCGTACCTCGACAGGGGCGACGTCCTCGGCCACGAGCCGATGGGCATCGTCGAGGCCGTCGGCAGTGCCGTCACGAACCTGAAGGTCGGGGACCGCGTGGTCGTCCCCTTCAACATCTCCTGCGGCCACTGCTGGATGTGCCAGCGGGGTCTGCAGTCGCAGTGCGAGACCACCCAGGTCACCGAGTACGGGTCCGGCGCCTCGCTGTTCGGCTTCACGAAGCTCTACGGGCAGGTTCCGGGTGGCCAGGCCGAGTACCTCCGCGTGCCGCACGCCGACTACGGCCCCATCGTGGTCCCGGACGACGGCACCCCCGACGACCGATGGCTCTTCATGAGCGACATCCTGCCGACCGCCTGGCAGGGCGTGCAGTACGCGAACGTGCCGGACGGCGGGACGCTCGCCGTCATCGGCCTCGGCCCGGTCGGGCAGTTCGCTGCCCGGATCGGCAAGCACCTGGGCTACCGCGTGCTCGCGATCGACCCCGAGCAGGTCCGTCGTGACCTGGCGGCGAAGCACGGCGCCGAGGTGTTCGACCTGACGAAGGACGTGGTCGCGCAGCTCGTCGACCTGACCGACGGCCGTGGGCCGGACGGCGTCGTGGACGCGGTCGGCATGGAGGCGCACGGCAACCCCGTCGCGGGCTTCGCCCAGCGCGCCGCCGGACTGCTGCCGGACGCCCTCGCGCAGAAGGCGATGGAGACCGTCGGGGTGGACCGGCTCGCAGCGGTGCACGCCGCGATCGACCTGGTCCGCCGCGGTGGCACCGTCTCGCTGAGCGGGGTCTACGGCGGCATGGCCGACCCGATGCCCATGATGAAGATGTTCGACAAGCAGATCACCGTCCGCGAGGGGCAGTGCAACGTGAAGCGCTGGATCGACGACGTCCTGCCGCTCGTGTCCGACCCGGCCGACCCGCTGGGCACCCTGGACCTGGTCACGCACCGCGTCCCGCTCGAGGACGCGCCGCACATGTACGAGGTGTTCCAGAAGAAGCAGGACGGCTGCGTCAAGGTCGTCCTCGAACCGGCCACGGCGTGACCCGCATCGTGGTCGTCGGCGCGACCGGCAACGTCGGCACCGCCGTCGTCCGCCGGCTCGCTGCCGAGCCCGACGTGCAGGTCGTCGGCGTCGCACGTCGCCTGCCCGACGTGCACACCGCGCCGTACGGCGATGCCGTCTGGCACACGGCCGACGTCGGCGCCTCCGACGCCGTGGACCAGCTCGCCGCCGTGTTCCGCGGCGCGGACGCCGTTATCCACCTGGCGTGGGCGCTGCAGCCGACGCACGACATCCCGGTGCAGTACCGCACGAACGTGACCGGGACGGCGAACGTGCTCGCCGCCGTGGCCCGGGTGTCGGTCCCGCAGGTCGTCGTCGCGTCGTCGGTGGGGACCTACCGCGGGGTGGATGCAGCCGGCAAGCGCCTGCGCGTCGACGAGTCGTGGCCGGTGGACGGCATCCCGACCGCGACGTACTCGATCCACAAGGCGGAGAACGAGCGGGCGATGGACGCCTTCGCGCAGGCGAACCCGGATGTCGTGGTGACGCGACTCCGGCCGGGGTTGATCTTCCAGCGGGCCGCCGCCGCCGAGATCCGCGGGCTGTTCCTCGGGAAGCTCGTCCCGATGCGCGCGGTCCGGTGGATCCAGTGGGCCGTGCTGCCGTTGCCGCTGCGCTTCGTGTTCCAGGCCGTGCATGCCGACGACGTCGCCGACGCGTACTGGCGCGCGGTGGACCGGCGAGCAGCCGGGGCGTTCAACATCGCCGCAGCGCCCGTGCTCACCCCGCCCCGGATCGCGGCGGTGCTCGGGATGCGCGGGGCCGTCCGGATCCCGCTCCGTCTGCTCCGCGGCCTGGTCACCCTGACCTGGCGCCTCCGGATCCAGCCGACGGACGCCGGGTGGATCGACATCGCCGCGTCCGTCCCGATCATGCGCACGGACCGCGCCCGCACGGAACTCGGGTGGGAGGCTCGGCACACCTCCGAAGACGCGTTGCGTGCGCTCGTGTCCGGGTTCGCGGACGGCGCGAACGTCGAGGGGTCGGGTCCCCTCCGCGGATAGCTGATCGGCCGCGCTGGGTGCGGCGCGGGGTGTCGTTTCGCGCGTAGGAGGTCGAATCGCGCGTAGGAGGTCGGGTTTCCGAGCCCCCTACGCGCGAAACGGCTTCCTACAGCGGGCGTGATGGGAACGACCGTGCGGGTACGCTCGCCCCGTGATGCCGGACCAGCTGCTCGGGGAGTGGGCGCTCGAGCGTGTCGTGGTCGATCGGCGCGCAGGCGTGCGGGGCACCGTCCGAGGGACCACGACCCTCGCGCTCGAACACGCCGGGCTCGTGCGGTGGGAGGAGTGCGGCACGATGGAGCTCGCGGGCCGGTCGACACCGGTTTCCCGGACACTCACCGTGCAGCGGCACGACGACGGCACCTGGACGGTGTGCTTCGCCGACGGTCGGACGTTCCACGACTGGGTCTGGGACGCGTCCGTCGTCCATGCTTGTGCGCCGGACGAGTACACGGGCGTACTCGCCGGCGACGCAGACCGTTGGACCGTGCGGTGGGACGCGGTCGGCCCGGCGAAGGACTACCGGCTCGACAGCGTGCTGACCCCGATCGGCCTCCCGCCCGTGTGAGCGTCGGCGGGGCGCGGCAGACTGGTCGCATGGCCCGCACCTCCGGCAAGTCCTCCGGCACCGACGCCCCTCGGATCACCCTGACCGAACCCGCCGACCTCGACGACTGGGCCCCGGCGCCAGGCGACGTGCTCTCGGGCGACCGCATCGACGGCAAGCGCATCGCGTCGCTCGACATCGCGGGCGAGCGCCTGCCCGACCTCGAGATCGAGGAGTGCGTCATCGAGGACCTCCGTGCCGACGGCGCCGACCTCCGCGGGGTGCGCGTGCACGACACCGTGATCGATGCCCTCGACGCCCCGGTCCTCCGGGCATCGAGCAGTTCCTGGCGCGAGGTCCGGATCGGCGGCGGCCGTGTCGGCTCCGCAGAGCTCTACGACGCCGGACTGAACGGTGTCGAGTTCGTCGGGATGAAGCTCGGGTTCGTGAACCTCCGTGGCGCGACGGTCACCGACGTGGTGTTCCGCGACTGCGTCATCGACGAGCTCGACATCGCCGACGCCAAGCTCCTGCGGGTGTCGTTCGAGGGGACCCGCATCCGCGCCGCCGAGGGCTCGAACACCCGGATCGAGCACGTCGACCTGCGCGGCGCCGACCTCGACCGGGTCGAGCGGCTCGAGGGCTTCCGCGGTGCGACCATCGCGGCGGACCACCTCTACACACTCGCACCGTTGCTGGCGGCGCAGGCGGGCTACCGCGTGGACTGACCCACGGGCGTCGTCACCGCAGCCAGCGCCGCGGCGAGGTCGGCCTGCACGAGGTCGCCGTGCACCGCAGCGCCCGCTTGAGTCCCCGCCGCGGACGACGCGATGACCGTGGCCATCGGCGACACCACGTTGCCGGCCGCGTAGACCCCGCGCACCGATGTCTTCCCCATGGCGTCGGCCGTCACCGCACTCGCGATCCGCACGTCGCCCATCAGCACGTCCTCCGCGACGATCCCGAGTCCGTCGAGGCCGTCGACGCGCGCCTCGGCAGAGCTCGCGGCAGCGAGCGCGTCGAGCGACACCGTCGTGCCGTCGGCGAGCTCGACTCCGGTCAGGACGTCGCCGTCCGACACCACTCGAGCCACCGGACCGTCGTGGACCGTGATCCCGAGAGCGTCGAAACCAGCACGGGCGGTGTCGTCAACGAGTGCGGGGTCGGTCGCGAAGACGGTGACGTGCGAGCTCAGCGCACGCCAGAGCAGGGTCTGGTGCGCCCCGAACGGTGTCGTCACGAGCACGCCGATCCGGCGGTCGCGGACCTCCCACCCGTGGCAGAACGGGCAGTGCACGACCCCGCGGCCCCACTGCTCCGCGAGACCCGGCACGTCCGGCAGGACGTCCACGGCGCCGGAGGCGACGACCATCCGACGAGCCGTCACCTGTGCGCCGGAGTCGAGAGTGGCGGTGAAGGCGACCTCGTCGGCATCGCTCGCCGGTGCGGGGGACGCGGCCACGAGCCTCCCGGCAGTGATGTCGACCCCGTACCGGGCGACCTCCGCACGACCGATCCGGGTCAGCTCGAGTGGCGGCGTGCCCTCCTGCCCGAGGTAGTTGTGCACGCCCGCCGCCGGGGCGTTGCGGGGGTCGCCCGCGTCGACCACCAGCACGGAGCGGCGGGAGCGGCCGAGGGCGAGGGCGGCGGCGAGGCCGGCGGCTCCGCCGCCGATGACGATCACGTCGTAGGTGTCACGCATGCGGACATCCTGCGGCGTCGCTCTCGTTCCGGCAACGATCCTTGCCGGTCTGGCAAACTGGTCGGTATGGACCACGGACAGGAGGCTCGGCTCGCCTCGCGGACGACGGCTGAGGTCGTCGACGGGGTCGGGCCGCGACTGCGCACCCTGCGGCAGCGACGCGACGTCACGTTGGCAGCGCTGGCGGCGGAGACCGGCATCTCGGTGAGCACGCTCTCGCGGCTGGAATCCGGCCAGCGCAAGCCGACGCTGGAGCTCCTGCTGCCGTTGGCCCGGGCGTATCAGGTGCCGCTCGACGACCTCGTGGGGGCGCCGCAGACCGGCGATCCGCGCGTGCACATGAAGCCCGAGATACACGGCGGGCGGGTCGTCGTGCCGCTCACCCGGCGGACCGGTGGCGTGCGGTCGTTCAAGCAGCTCTTCCCGCCGCACTCGCCCGGTGGTGAGCCGTCCCCGAAGACGCACGAGGGCTACGAGTGGCTCTACGTGCTGTCCGGGCGGCTGCGGCTGGTGCTCGGCGAACACGACTTCGATCTCGGGCCGGGTGAGGTCGTCGAGTTCGACACGCACACGCCGCACTGGATCGGGAACGTGACGGACCACGTGACCGAGGTGCTCTGTCTGTACGGGCCGCAGGGGGAGCGGGCGCACGTGCGGTCGCGTCCTGCTGGCTGAGGCCCGTCCGTGCTGGGGGCCGATCGGCTCAGAACACGTGGGCCATGACGTCGTCGAGCAGTCCGGACGTCGGGACGTTCGCCTGACTGATGTCGATCGCGATGTCCCCACGGGTGAAGTAGGTCACGCCCGTCTCGACGCCGTACTGGTCGTCGGTGCTGATGCGTTGGCACCGGTAGCCCTCGGCGAGGTGCTCGCACTGGAATCCCTGCAGGCCCTGCAGGACACCGAACGCCTTCGACGAGTCGACGACCTGCACGGTGATCGACAGGTACGTGATGTCCGCTCGGGGGTCGCGCCAGACGCAGGACAGGCGCTTGCCGTCGGGCTGCAGCACCGGCGTGAACACCGACTTCGGGATCTCGACGGGATCGCCGACGACCGCGGGGTCGTTGAGCGGTGCGCGGAGGAACGAGTCCTTCCACTTGCTCGTGGTGACGAGTCCGTCGCAGGTGTCCGGGACCGTGCCGCCGTCGTAGTCGACCCCCGGGACCGGTGTGATCGTCGAGGTCGGTCGCGGGGCGGTGCTCGTGCTCGGAGCCGGTGTCGTGCTCGCGCTGGGATCCGGTGTCGTGCTCGCGCTCGCGCTCGTGCTCGCTGTCGGTTCCGCGGCGGTGTTCCCGGTGCAGCTGCTGAGCAGCGTCGCCGTCGCTGCCAGCACGATCGCGATCCCTGCGGCCTGCCGTCGTGCGTTCCCCATGGTGTGCTCCCCCTTCGCTCCCTGAACCTACGGACGTCGAGCGCCTGGTGCGGTTGCGCTTCGATCACGATGCGGTCCCCGACGTGGTGGTCGCCGCCACGACGCCCCGGAGGGCGTTCGGTGCCAGGCGATACGGTCGGGGCATGGACTCGCCCGATGACCTCGCCGACGAACTCCGGGAGTCGATCGGGCGGATCGTCCGTGCGACCCGCGGCAAGGTCGACACGATCCCGCCGGCGCACTCGGCGACGCTCGGGCTGCTCGACCGGCAGGGTGCGATGACGATCGCCGACCTCGCCCGCAAGCGTGGCGTCAAGCACCAGGGACAGTCCCGCACGGTCGGCGAGCTCGAGGAACGCGGACTGGTCGCACGGGAGACCTCGGCCGAGGACCGCCGGGTGTCGGTGATCGGAATCACCCCGACCGGACGCGACGTGGTGTTGCGCGACCGACGGGCGCGGGCGGACTGGCTCGCCACGGCGATCGCGGAGGACCTGTCGGCCGACGAACGGGAGCTGCTCGCCCGGATGCCGCCGTTGCTGCACCGGATCGCCCGGCGCGTCGAGGAGTGACGACCACGCCGCTTCGGTGACACGTCGTCCGCCGCGTCGGTGACACGTCGTCGGGGACTGAGCCGGTGCAGAGGCCGGCGGAGTTGCCTGGGGTGATGTCTGCCGACCCCAGCACCGCCGTCCTGTTCGACATCGACGGGACGCTCGTCGACTCGAACTACGCCCACGTCGACGCGTGGTGGCGGGCGTTCCGCGCCGTCGACGAGTCCGTCGACGCCTGGCGCATCCACCGTGCGATCGGCATGGACTCCTCCCGCCTGCTCGGGTCGTTGCTCCCCGACGCACCCGACGACGTCCGCACGACCGCGAAGCAGTACCACTCCGCCTACTACGCCGAGCAGATGCCACGATTGCGTCCACTGCCCGGAGCCCGCGACCTGTTGCGGGCCGTCGCCTCCCTGGGACACGCGGTGGTGCTCGCCACGAGTGCTCCCGCGTCCGAGCTCGTCCGGCTGCGGGAGGTCCTCGACGCCGAGGAGTGGATCACGGCGGTGACCAGCTCCGAGGACGTCGACGAGGCGAAGCCGGCGCCCGGGATCGTCCAGGTCGCGCTCGACCGGGTCGGGGTCGTCGCGGACCGGGCCGTCATGGTCGGGGACGCGATGTGGGACGTCGAGGCATCGGCGAAGGTCGGCGTGCCGTGCGTCTCCGTGATGACGGGCGGCATCGGCGGCGACGAACTGCGGCAGGCCGGAGCCGCTGCCGTGTACGACGACGCAGCGGCGGTCCTGGCGGATCTCGACGGCGGGCCGATCGGCGCGCTCGGGTCGCCCGGGGCGCCCTCGTCGCGCGGCGGGCGCTCGTGACGGTGCGCGGCGTCGACCACGTCGGCCTGACCGTGCCGGACGTCGACGCGGCGACCACCTTCCTCGTCGAGGCGTTCGACGCGGTCGTGCTGTACGACACGCTCCCCGCCGACGCGCCACCGAAGGGCGGCCCCGAGACGGACGAGCGACTCGGCGTGACCGACGGTGCCCGCGAGGTCCGCGTCCGAATGCTCGCCCTGCCCGGCGGGCCCGGCATCGAGCTGTTCGCGTTCGACGGTGCTGCGCAGGGGGCTCCAGCGGTGCCGACGGACCTCGGATGGCAGCACGTCGCGCTGTACGTCGACGACCTCGACGCGACACTCGACCGGGTCGTGCGTGCCGGCGCCGTCGCACTCGGTGCACCCCGTCCGCTCCCTGGGCCCGAGGCTGGTCCGCGGAACCGGTTCGTCTACGTCCGGACGCCGTGGGGGAGCACCGTCGAGCTGCTGACGTACCCGGACCCGCAGCCGTACGAGGCGCACACCGACCGTCGCCGCTGGCACCCCTGACCCGCGCACACGCGAACCGCGTACCCGCGTTCGGCGGTGTCGTCCGTGCGTGTCAGGATGGTCGATCGTGATCACGATCGAACGCGTCGCCTGGGAAGACCCCCGCGGAGTCGTCCTCCGCGCCCGTATGGACGAGGAGATGCACGAGCGCTACGGGTCGGCCGCTGCCGACGAGGACCCCGCCGTCACCGCCGAGCGCGACCGGTCGCTCGCCGTCGATCCGGCCACGGTCATCACCTCCCTGCTCGCCATCGACGAGGACGGCGAGGCCGTCGGGCACATCGCGGTCCGTCGGCTCCGAGACGAGGTCGAGCTCAAGCGCCTCATCGTGCTGTCGTCCGCCCGGGGCAAGGGCGCTGCGACGGCGCTGCTCGACGAGTGCGAGCGCGTCGGTCGCGAACAGGGCGCTGCGCGGCTGATCCTGCAGACCGGCAACCGGCAGCCCGACGCCGTCGCCCTGTACGAGAAGACCGGATGGCGCTCGATCCCCGTGTACGAGCCGTACGCGGCCACGATGCCGTGGTCGTTCTGCTTCGACAAGGCGCTGTAGCACTTCCCGTATTGCACTTTCGCGCCGCGAGTGCAATTCTTGTCCGGTGAGCACAGCCGAACGCACCCGCACGCTGCGTCGACGCATGATCGTCGAGGCGCGTCGGTCGACCGTGGAGAGCGGTCTGCACGGCTTCACGATCGAGCAGCTCTGCGAGACGGTCGGGGTGTCCCGTCGGACGTTCTTCAACCACTTCGCCTCGAAGGAAGACGTCGTCCTCGGCATCGAGCTCAACGCTGACGAGAACCTGCTCGTGGCGTACGCGCGCGGGCAGGTCGTCCCGGCGACGCTCGACCCCCTGAGCTCGATCGTCGCGCTGGCGATCGAGCAGGTGCACGTCGTGGGGCTCGACCGTTCCGACGAAGCGCTCGTGCGCAAGGTCTTCGACCGAGAACCCGCACTCGTCGCCCGGTTCCTCTCGGCGACGGACGTGCAGCTCGCGAAGGTCGCGGACGCCATGCGGGAACGCTTCGGGTGGACCGTCCCGGACGACCCTCGCGCTCGGCTCGTGACCGAGTCGGCGGCCGGATTGCTCAAGGTCACCGCCGCCGCCTACTTCGACGACGACTTCGACGAGTCGACGGGTCCGTCCTTCGACGACCTGCTCACCACGAACCTCCGCCTCATGCGGGCGGCCATCACCACCGGACAGGAAGACACCGAATGAGCACCTCAGCGCCGCGCACCGCCAAGCGCGCACGCCCCGGGAGCGACGGGCCGCTGCTCCTCACCCAGCGTCGGATCTGGATCATCTTCTCCGCGTTGATCGCCGGCATGCTGCTGTCGAGTCTCGACCAGACGATCGTCTCGACCGCGATGCCGACCATCGTCGGTGACCTCGGCGGTGTCGCCCACCAGGCGTGGATCACGACCGGCTACCTGTTGGCATCGACCATCGTGATGCCGATCTACGGCAAGTTCGGTGACGTCATCGGCCGCCGCAACCTGTTCCTCGTCGCGATCGCGCTGTTCACGCTGGCGTCGCTCGGCTGTGCGATGTCGACCGACTTCTGGCAGTTCGTGGTCTTCCGTGCCCTCCAGGGCCTCGGCGGCGGTGGCCTCATGATCCTGTCGCAGGCCATCATCGCGGACATCGTCCCGGCGTCCGAGCGCGGCAAGTACCTCGGGCCGCTCGGTGCGATCTTCGGTCTCTCCGCCGTCGGTGGCCCGCTGCTCGGCGGGTTCTTCGTCGACCACATGACCTGGCACTGGGCGTTCTGGATCAACATCCCCGTCGGCATCGCGGCGTTCTTCGTGGCCTGGTTCGCGCTGACCCTGCCGAGCAAGAAGGCGACGAAGCGCATCGACGTCCTCGGTGTCGCGCTGCTCTCCGCGACCACCGCGTGCCTGGTGTTCTTCACCGAGTTCGGCGGCAACAAGCAGCACGGCTGGGGTGCGCTCGAGACCTGGGCCTGGGGTGCCGGCTTCATCGTCGCGGCCGCGCTGTTCGTCTTCACCGAGTCCCGGGCCGAGGACCCGATCATCCCGCTGTCGTTCTTCCGGAACCGCACGTTCGTCACCGCGACGGCGATCGGCTTCGTGCTCGGTCTCGGGATGTTCGCCGCGATCGGCTTCGTCCCGACGTTCCTGCAGATGGCGTCGGGCACGTCGGCCGCCGTCTCGGGTCTGCTGATGCTGCCGATGATGGTCGGGCTCATGGGGACGTCGATCCTCTCCGGCACGCTCATCACCAAGACGGGCCGGTACCGCTCGTTCCCGATCATCGGCACGATCGTCGTCGGCATCGCGATGCTCGGCATGACGACGCTGGCCGCGGCGACCCCGATCTGGCTGATCTGCGTGTACCTGTTCGTGTTCGGTGCCGGCCTCGGCCTCATCATGCAGGTCGTCGTGCTCGTCGCGCAGAACGCCGTCCCGCCGGAGCACGTCGGCACGGCGACCTCGACGAACAACTACTTCCGCGAGGTCGGTGCGTCGCTCGGCGTCGCCGTGTTCGGTGCGATCTTCACGTCCCGCCTCACCGACTCGCTGACGGACGTCTTCACGAGCGCGGGCGGGAGTGCCTCGCAGGCGGCGAGTGCGAGCGCGAGCATCGACCCGACGCAGCTCGCGAAGCTGCCCGAAGCGGTGCAGGACGGCATCGTGAACGCTTACGCCGACTCGCTGTCCCCGGTGTTCTGGTACCTGCTCCCGTTCATCGCGGTGGCTCTCGTGCTGGCCCTGTTCATCCCGCAGATGAAGCTCGCGGACGTGGCCGGCATGGTCGCCCGCGGTGAAGCGGTGGGCGGCGCCGAGGCGGACGAGCTCGAGCGCGCGCAGCGCGGTTCGGGCGCGGAGCGTCCGGCCGAGTCGGTCGGATCCGGAACGGGATCGGTCCCGACGGCACGTCACGACGAGTAGACGCTCGCCGCGACGGACGGGAGGCACGGTGCCAGCTGGCACCG
>JASCOI010000029.1 GCA_029959665.1 Microbacteriaceae bacterium PS02333 | reverse complement strand
CGCCCCCCCGGCGCCGGCCCCCCCCCCCCCCCCCCCCCCCCCCCCCCCCCCCCCCCCCCCCCCCCCCCCCCCCCCCCCCCCCCCCCCCCCCCCCCCCCCCCCCCCACGGCTGTACGGGGTGGACGTCGCCCGTGCCGTCGCACTCCTCGGCATGGTGGCCGCGCACGTCGGAGGCGTCGCCGAGCAGCTCGACTGGTCGGACCCCTCCACCTGGTCGGCCGTGGTGAACGGGCGGTCGTCGACGCTGTTCGCGGTGCTCGCCGGCGTCTCGGTGGGCCTGGTGAGCGGCCGGACCGACCCGCCGGGTCAGCCCGAGATCGGGCGGGTGCGTGCACGCCTGGCGATCCGGGCCGTCGTCATCGTCGTCATCGGCCTGCTGCTGATGGCGCTGGACACGCCCGTCTACGTCATCCTGCCGACCTACGGGGTGCTGTTCCTGCTGGTGCTCCCGGCGCTGCGCTGGCCCCGGTGGGCGCTCCTCACCGCCGCCGGCGTCTGTGCACTGCTGTCTGCGCCGGTCGCGATCGCGATCGTCCCGGCGTACGCGGACGCGAGCACCTTCACCCTGCAGCTCGGCTTGGTCTACCCGGTGATCACCTTCCTGACGTACGTGCTGGTCGGGCTCGCGGTCGCGCGATCCGGTTTGGGCCCACGCCGCCGGTTCCCGGACGACGCGCCAGCGGCGTCCGGGCCGTGCCGGTGGGGAGAGGCTCGGAGCACGCAGGTCGCGCTGCTCGCGTCCGGCACAGTGGTCGCCACCACGGCCTACATCGCCGGGGCAGTGGCGGCACCGGTTCCGTGGGACGCGGGCGACGCGTTCCCGGGGGTCCCGTTCGTGCCGCAGGGCGCGTCCGCGGGGCAGGCCTTCGCGCAGGTGTTCCTGTCCCCACGGGACCACTCGTCGTCGATCGTCGACGTCGTCGGAACCGCCGGCGTCGCCGTTGGTGTCGTCGGGCTCTGCACGCTCCTGTTCGACGGACGCGGGTCCGTCGCCCGCCGGATCGCCTCCCCGCTCGCCGCGATCGGGTCGATGCCGCTGACGATCTACGCGCTGCACCTGGTCGTCATCGCGGTGCTGCCGCCGCTCCCGCAGGAGCCGGCCACGTGGTGGTGGTTCGCGATCGGTGCCGCCCTGTTCGCCGTGCTGTGGCGTCGGTTCCTGGGGCGTGGGCCGGCCGAGCGTCTGGTCGCACGGGTCGCGTCGGTGGTCCCGCGCTGACCGAGCCTGCGCGCCGGACGCGCGCCGAGCCTCCCGGCCGCTACTGCAGGGCTGCCGTGAGCCGCGCGATGTTGTCGAGCACCTGCGATCGACGCGTGCGACCGACCCACGCGTCGAGGTCGAGTGGCATGCTGTCCCTCCGGTAGGCGTCCTGCACGCCGCGGAGCGCGTCGACGAACCGTTGCCCGCGGACCATCACCGAGATCTCGAGGTTCAGGCTGAACGACCGCATGTCCATGTTGCTCGACCCGATCACGGCGACGTCGTCGTCGATCGTGAAGTGCTTGGCGTGCAGGATCGTCGGCGAGCGGTACAGCCAGATCTTCACGCCGGCGCGGAGGAGCCCCTCGTAGTAGGAGCGTTGCGCGTGCCAGGTCATCGCGTGGTCGCCGATCTCCCCGACGAACAGCTCGACCTCGACCCCGCGCTGCGCCGTCGTCGTGATGGCGTACAGCATCGAGTCGTCGGGGACGAAGTACGGCGAGGTGATCGACACCTTCTTCTGCGCCGAGTACAGCAGCGCGTTGAAGAGGCGGAGGTTGTTCTCACCGTCGAACCCGGGGCCGGACGGCACGACCTGGCAGTCGAGCGCGTCGCCCCGGTCGGCTCGCTGCACCGGGTCGCTCTCGCGGAGCAGGAGCTCGTCGGTCTCGCTGTACCAGTCGGTCACGAACAGGGCGTTGATGCCGGCGACGACGGGACCCTCGAAGCGGGCGAAGAGGTCCTTGTACGCGAGCCCCTTCTCGATGTGCGCCTTGAGGTCGTAGGACTTGTCGATGAGGTTCTGCGACCCCGTGAACGCCACCGAGCCGTCGATGACCATGATCTTCCGGTGGTTCCGTAGGTCAGGGCGCTGGAACTTCCCCTTGAACGGCTGCAGCGGGAGCATCAGGTGCCACTCGATGTCCGCGCGGTCGAGGAACGCCAGCGTGTCCTTGTACCCGGGGTAACCGCGGCTCGCCCAGTGGTCCATGAGGAACCGGACCCGCACACCACGCGCCTGCGCCCGAGCGAGTGCTTCGAAGAAGTCCCGGGTGGTGTCGTCGAGCGTGGCGATGTAGAACTCGACGTGCACGAACCGCCGTGCATCGTCGATGGCGCGGGCCATCTCGGCGATCGACTCGTCGTAGTCCGGGTAGAGCTCCGCCGAGTTGCCGCCCACCAGCGGCATCGCGCCGAGCTTGCGGTTCAGCTCCGTGATGCTCTCGAACCACGGCGGCCACGGGTGGTCCCGACGGACGCGTTCGATGCCCTCGGTCTGCTCCAGGATGTACGCGTTGATCTCGGTCTGCTTCTCACGCCTGGCCTTCGGCAGCTTCGTCGACCCGATGACCATGAAGACGATGAAGCCGATGTAGGGGATCAGGAAGATCGCGAGCAACCATCCGGTCGCCGTCTGCGGCTTCCGGTTGATCGGCACGTAGATGAGCGAGAAGGCACGGATCGCCAGGTCCAGCAGGACCAGGAGAACGGTCAGTGTGACGGAGAGCCAGTGCTCCACGGGGGCGTCGAGTCGTCTTTCGCGGGCGCGCGGGGCGTCAGCGGAAGTTGATGAACTGCAGCGGCACGTCGAACTCTTCACCCTTGAGGAGCTGGATCGTGTTCTGGAGGTCGTCGCGGCTCTTCGAGGAGACCCGGAGCTCGTCGCCCTGGATCTGGCTCTTCACGCTCTTCGCCGCGTTCGCCCGGAGGAACGCGCCGATCTTCTTCGCGACGTCCTGCTCGATGCCGTTCTTGAACTTCACCTCGATGCGGAACTCCTTGCCCGACGGGTACGGCTCGCCGGCGTCGAGGCTCTTGAGGCTGATGCCGCGCTTGATCGCCTTGGACTCGAACACGTCGAGGACCGCGGTCGCCCGCTCGGAGGTGTTCGCCTTGATGAGGACGTCCTCACCACTGAACGCGATCGACGCGCCGACGCCCTTGAAGTCGTAGCGCTGTTCGATCTCCTTGGCGGCCTGGTTGAGGGCGTTGTCCGCCTCCATCTTGTCGACCTTGCTGACCACGTCGAAGGAGCTGTCTGCCATGCCCGACAGCCTAACGGGGAGCGCCGACCTCGGTCCGCGCCACGGTGGTCACGACCATCGTCGGCCATCCGGTATGCTGTTCTGGCGCCTCCGGTTGGTGACTACACGGGCTGGGTGCGCACATGGCGAGTTACCCAAGCGGCCAAAGGGATCTGACTGTAAATCAGCCGGCGTAGCCTTCGGGGGTTCGAATCCCTCACTCGCCACACGATCAGAAGCCCCGTCCACAGGACGGGGCTTTCGTCGTCTCGGCGACCGTGTTGCTGCAAGGATCGATCGCATGAGCGCAGACCCGACCCCGACCGAGCTCGCCGACCTGGCCGAGTCCATCGCGACCGAAGCCGCCGAGCTCGCCACTCGCCGTCGTGCGGAGGGGGTCGAGGTCGCCGACCGGAAGTCGAGCATCGTCGACGTCGTCACGGCCGCCGATCGAGAGGTCGAGGCACTCGTGCACGACCGCATCCGTGCCGCCCGCCCGGACGACGGGTTCTTCGGCGAGGAGACCGGCGGGACCGACGGCACCTCGGGCATCACGTGGGTGGTGGATCCGATCGACGGCACCGTCAACTACCTCTACGGCAGCCCGCAGTACGCCGTCAGCATCGGCGTCGTCCGCGGCGACCCGGACCCCGCGGCCTGGGAATCGATCGCCGGTGTGGTCATCGCCCCGGCGACGGGTGACGTGTTCCGCGCGGTCGCTGGCGAACCCGCCACCCGCAACGGCGCCGTGATCACCGTGGGGGAGCCCGCCTCCCTCGGGGAGACGCTCGTCGCGACGGGTTTCGGGTACACCGCCGACCGTCGTCGGGAGCAGGTCGCGGTGCTCACCGGGCTGCTCGGCGAGATCCGCGACATCCGTCGTGGCGGGTCCGCCGCGCTCGACTGCTGCTCAGTCGCCGCCGGGGGCGTCGACGCGTACTACGAACGCGGGATCAACCCGTGGGACATGGCCGGCGGATCGATCATCGCGGCCTCCGCCGGCGCCGTCGTCACCTCGTGGGAAGTCGGCGGAACGCGCTCGTTCCTCTTCGCGGCACCCTCGATCGCCGCCGAGCTCGAGACCCTGGTGCGCCGGGTCGAAGCCGAGGTCCTCGCGTCCTGACCCCACCTCTGGGGCCGCTGTGTGGTCATGACCACGACTGGCGGCACGCTACGACCCCTGGTACCGTCGCTGCAGTCCCGTTATCTGCTCGTTATCAACGAGCGCCGACAGCCCTGATCAGGATCCCCACCGAAACGCATGCTCGAAGCCACGCTGCAGCCCGCCGTCTCCGGACGAACCACCCCCGACGGAAGGACGTCTGACGGCACCGTGCCCGCGGTCCACATGACCCGTCGGGCCCGCATCGAAGCGGAACGCGCAGCAGCGAAGCACAGCGTCCAGCACGCGGAGGACACCGCATCGACCGCGCGGATCGACGCCGCGCCGATCGACGCCGCGCCGATCGCCGCCGCGCCGGTGTCGCCGTCCGATCGGGCCGTGCCCGTCACGCCGCCGGCGCCGTCTTCGCCCGTCCTGCCGGCATCCGTGATCGAGCCGTCGACCCCGCCCGCGCCGTCGTCGCCGGTCGTCGCACCCGCAGCGACCCGCCGGGTGAGCGGGCAGGTGCCCGTCGCGCGTCGCCGGACCACTGCTCCTGCTCCCCGCGTCGACCGGGCCACGCGTCACCTCGGTGCCGGACGACCGTCCGTGGCTGCTGCGCCGGCGCCGACGAAGCGCACGGGCGCGTCGTTCCGCAAGAACGCGTCACGCGCGACCGCCGTCGGCGCGCTGCTGTTCGTCGCCGGGCTGGTCGTGTCGACCTCGCTGCCCGCGCAGGCTCTCTACACGCCGGAGCCCGGCTCGACGACCGTGCAGGCCGCCGCCGACGGCGACACGCAGTCGCTCCGCGTCGGGGACGCGACCGAGGGCTCGACGAACCGCGACGCCTACACGGTCTCCGATGCCACGCAGTACAAGAACGTCGACTCGTCGATCTTCACGAACGACCCGAACGGCACGATCCAGTGGCCGTTCCTGACCGGTGTGCCGATCACCTCCGGGTTCGGCGGCCGTCAGGTCGAGGGCTGCTCGTTCTGCTCCACGAACCACCAGGGCGTCGACTTCGCCCCCGGTGCGGGAACGCCCATCCGTGTCATCGCCGCCGGGACCGTCATCAAGGTGCAGCCGAACGACGGCGGCTTCGGCAACGACGTGTGGGTCGAGCACGACGTCGACGGCAAGCAGTTCACGAGTGTCTACGGCCACATGATGGACAACTCGTTCAAGGTCGTGAAGGGGCAGCAGGTCGCGGTCGGGGACGAGCTCGGGCTCGTGGGCTCGACGGGCAACTCGACCGGCCCGCACCTGCACCTCGAGGTGCACGTCGACGGCGTCCCGGTGGACCCGCTGGCGTGGCTCCAGGCCAACGCGAACTAGCTCCACGAGGCGGCGCGCCCGGGCGTCACGGCCGGTTCCAGACCACCGTCCGGGTTCTGCTATCCTCGTGTGGTGCCGCTCGCGGTACACGCCCCGATAGCTCAGTGGTAGAGCACTTCCATGGTAAGGAAGGGGTCGTCAGTTCAATCCTGACTCGGGGCTCCGACCCGGCGAGAAACCAGCGCCGGATCTGTGGCGGGGTAGCTCAGTTGGTTAGAGCACACGACTCATAATCGTGGGGTCGCGGGTTCAAGTCCCGCCCTCGCTACCGCAAGCCCGGCGTCCGCGCCGGGCTTTCGTCGTTTCCGGGCCCGGCTTCGCGCACGGTCTCGCCACGTGCGTTTCGTCTGGCGAGGACGGCGCCGATCGTCTATGCACAACCGAGCGCCGTCCGAACCACCGCAATGCACGGCGCGCTTCGCTGTCGCTTGTGCGAACGACCCGGGCCGCTCGCCGGAAGCGACGGCCGGCGCCGCGGCGCAGCGCAGCGCAGCGCGAAGCCTCGCTACCGGCCCGCGCGATCGGGGTCGGCGACGAGCAGCCCGGCGGACCGGAGCGTCCGCTCGAGGACCCGGACGACGTCGTGCCAGCGCTCCCGGCGTCGAGCGGCCCCGATCGACCCACCAGCGACGGCCGGCCCGTGTCCGGCGTGCCGGAGCGTCAGCAGCGACCTGCCACCCGCCGTGGACACGATGACCTCGTACCGGCGGTACTGCTTCGCGGGGTGCACCAGTGCCCCGAGCAGCACCGTCAGGAACCGACTACCGGATGTCGCGGTGATCGACCCGGGTGCGGCGATGACGTCGTGCCCCTCAGACCGCAGCGCCGCGGCCGCGAGCTCCATCGCCGTGCGACGATCGCCGGTGTGCACGGCGAACTCGATCGTCGATTCCACGTGCATCCCCCTCGAACGGACCGACGCCCCCCGGCGCCGCGGGGACAAGCATAGCCGATGCATACTCATGAATCGCAAGCCCCGAGCGGCCTCGGTAGACTCCCCGTCGTGTCAGTGAACCCCGAGCTCGTCGGCAGGACGTTCCCGCCGGCCCCGAAGTACCTGGTCGGTCGAGAGAAGGTGCGCGAGTTCGCCCGCGCCACGTTCGCGACGAACCCGATCCACCACGACCCCGACGCCGCACGCGCAGCCGGCTACGACGACGTCGTCGCCCCGGCGACCTTCGCGGTCGTCGTGCAGGAGGCCACACTCGCCCAGCTCCTCGCCGAGCCCGACGCCGGCATCGACTTCTCGCGCGTGGTGCACGGGGAGCAGAAGTTCACGTACGACCGACCGATCGTCGCCGGGGACGAACTCACCGCGACCCTGACGGTCACGAGCGTGAAGACGCTCGGCGGGAACGCGATGGTCACCGCCGAGAGCACGATGGACGACGCCGCGGGGGAGCACGTCGTCACGGCGACCTCCACCCTCGTGGTCCGGGGAGACGACGCATGACCGACGCAGCAACCGAGACCGTCGTGGGGACCGTCGTCGCCGAACGACAGGTGCACGTCACACGCGACTCCCTCGTCCGGTACGCCGGCGCCTCCGGTGACTTCAACCCGATCCACTACCGCGACGACGTCGCCGCGTCCGTCGGGCTCCCCGGTGTCCTGGCGCACGGCATGCTCACGATGGGCATCGCGGTCCAGCCCGTCTCCGAGTGGCTCGGCGACCGCGGCTGGGTGACGTCGTACGGGGTGCGCTTCACCCGGCCCGTCGTGGTCGACCCGGAGACCGGCGCGGACATCGGCATCGTCGCCAAGGTCGGCACGGTCGACGACGACGGCCGTCCGCAGCGCATCGATCTCACCGTGACCGCCGCCGAGCAGACCGTGCTCGGCAAGGCGCAGGTCACGGTGGCGTTCCGCTGACCGTGTCGCAGCAGGCGTTCGCCGAGCTGACCACCCTCCGCGTCGGCGGTCCGGCCGGTCGGCTCCTCGTCGCGGAGACGACCGACGAGCTGGTCGCGTACACCCGGGACGCCTGGGCGGACGACGAATGGCTCGTGGTCGGCGGGGGCAGCAACCTGCTCGTCGCCGACGCCGGGTTCGACGGCACCGTCGTGCTCGTCCGCACGCGCGGCGTCGAGCACGAGTCCACGGCGGACGGCGTCACCGTCCGCGTCGCGGCCGGTGAGCCGTGGGACGCGTTCGTCGCGTCGACCGTCGACAACGGCTGGACCGGACTGGAGGCCCTGAGCGGCATCCCGGGCACCGTCGGTGCGTCCCCCGTGCAGAACATCGGGGCGTACGGCGTCGAGCTCTCCGACGTGCTCACCCGCGTCGAGTTCCTCGATGCGGCAACGGGGGAGCGCACGTGGGTGCCGGCCGCCGAGCTGGCGCTCGGGTACCGCACCTCCACGCTGAAGCACGGGCGTCGCGGCGTCGTCCTCACCGTGGAGTTCGCGCTCGGCACCGACACCGAGGGTGGCGTACCGGTCCGCTACGCACAGCTCGCCGGATCGCTCGGGGTGACCCTCGGCGACCGCGTCGACCCCGCCGTGGTGCGCTCGACCGTCCTCGGCCTGCGGGCCTCGAAGGGCATGGTCCTGGACGCCGAGGACCCGGACACCTGGAGCGCCGGGTCGTTCTTCACGAACCCGATCGTGTCGGCCGGGTTCGCGGAGTCGTTGCCGACGGACGCACCGCGCTGGCCCGCCGGCGAGGACGTCAAGCTCAGCGCCGCCTGGCTCATCGAGCACGCCGGGGTGCACCGCGGGTACGCGCTCGCCGGGTCGCACGCGGCGATCTCGTCGAAGCACACCCTCGCGCTCACGAACCGCGGCGACGCGACGGCCGCGCAGGTGGCGGAGCTCGCGCGCTACGTCCAGCTGACGGTGCTCAACCGGTTCGGTGTGTCGCTCGTGCCGGAACCCGTCGTGGTCGGCGACCTGCTCGCCTGACGCACCACGAGCCTCCCGGCTCCGCTTGTGTCGATCTGCCCCGCGAAAGCGACAGTGTCCGCCCGGAATCCGGGCGGACACTGTCGCTTTGGCGGGAGGACGGTCAGCTGAACAGGCAGTGTCAGCTGAACAGCTTGGCCAGCCGCGCGACGCCCTCGGCGATGTCGTCGTCACCGAGCGCGTACGACAGGCGGAGGTAGCCGGAGGGGCCGAAGGCCTCGCCGGGGACCACCGCGACCTCGGCGTGCTCGAGGATCAGGTCGGCGAGCTCGAGCGACGTCGTCGGGGTGCTGCCTGCCCACTCGCGACCGAGGAGCGCCGTGACGTCGGGGTAGACGTAGAAGGCGCCCTTCGGGGTCGGCGTGACGAACCCGGGGATCGCGTTGAGCCCCGCGACGATGGCCTTGCGGCGGCGGTCGAACGCCTCACGCATCTCGGCGACGGGCTCCTGCGGGCC
The DNA here is from genome assembly GCA_029959665.1 of Microbacteriaceae bacterium PS02333. Lineage (GTDB taxonomy): Bacteria > Actinomycetota > Actinomycetes > Actinomycetales > Microbacteriaceae > Curtobacterium > Curtobacterium guangdongense. The sequence continues at coordinate 22,471 of JASCOI010000029.1, read as the reverse complement.
GTTCAGGGCGGCGATCGCTGCGCGCTGCGACACGTTCGACACGTTGGACGACAGGTGCGACTGCAGGTTCGACGCGGCCTTCACGGCGTCCGCCGGGCCGATGAACCACCCGACGCGCCAGCCGGTCATCGCGTAGGTCTTCGCGACGCCGTTCACCAGGATCGTGGTGTCGGCGAGGGCGGGGACCTGCTGCAGGATCCCGGCGAACTCGGTGCCGTCGTAGACGAGGTCCTGGTAGATCTCGTCGCTGATCACCCAGATGCCGTGCTCGAGCGCCCACTCGCCGATCGCCCGGGTCTGCTCCGCGGAGTACACCGAGCCGGTCGGGTTCGACGGGGAGCAGAACAGCAGCGCCTTCGTCTTCGGGGTGCGCGCTGCCTCGAGCTGCTCGACCGTGACGAGGTAGTCCTGGTCGCTGCCGGCGAAGACCTCGACGGGCTCACCGCCGGCGAGACGGATCGCCTCGGGGTAGGTGGTCCAGTACGGGGCGGGGAGCAGGACCTCGTCGCCGTCGTCGACGATCGTGGCGAACGCCTCGTAGACCGCCTGCTTGCCACCGTTCGTGACGATGACCTGCGAGGGGTCGACGGTCGCACCGGAGACGCGGGCGGTCTTCTCGGCGATCGCCTGCTTGAGCTCCGGGAGGCCCGTCGCGGGCGTGTACCGGTGGTTCTTCGGGTCCTGCGCCGCGGCGACGGCTGCGTCGACGACGTGCGCCGGCGTGGCGAAGTCGGGCTCGCCGGCCGCGAAGGAGATCACCGGGCGACCGGCGGCCTTCAGTGCCTTGGCCTTGGCATCGACCTTCAGCGTGGCGGACTCGGCGATCGCGGCGATGCGGGACGCGATGCGCGGGCGCTGGTTGGCGGTGGACTCGGGGCCGTTGGCTGCGGTGCTCACCGGTCCAGCCTATCGGCGCGGCACGCCGGAGCGGCCCTCAAGTGGACACCGTGTGACGCACTCCCGTACACTCGTCTGCGGTGGTCACGGCCTGCCTGATGGCGGACGTGTTCACCCAGGGGCCGGATCGGCCCCTGAAGGGCGGTGGCTCAATTGGTAGAGCAGCGGTCTCCAAAACCGCAGGTTGCAGGTTCGAGTCCTGTCCGCCCTGCAACTCTGGAAGGGTAGAAGTTGGCGAGCAAAGACGTGGAAGCGACGGCGGACGACGTCGTCGCCAAGGCGAAGCAGGACCGGGCCGGGCGCCGCGGGCCGTTCGCTGCGATCGCCCTGTTCATCCGCCAGGTCATCGGCGAACTCCGCAAGGTCGTCACGCCGACCCGCAAGGAGCTCTTCAGCTACACCGGTGTCGTCCTGGTCTTCGTCGTCGTGATGATGATCCTCGTGTCGGTCCTCGACTTCGTGTTCGGACTCGGTGTCGGCTACGTCTTCGGCAACGGTCCGACCGCCTGATCAGGCCGTCCACGTAGGCTCGTCCACACGGGCCGATTCCCGGGTCACCCGGTTCCCGCCCGCGCAGATCATGCAGATCCCGCGGGCGGAGCCGAAACCAGGCACACCCAGAGACCGAACGCCACCCGATCCGCACCACCGAACGGAAAGAACCGACAGTGTCTGACAACTCCCGCGACGACATCGACCTCGCGACCGCTGCAGAGCAGTCCTCCGAGGTAGAGGAGAACCAGGAAGGCGACGTCGAGACCGGTGAGGAGCGCTCGGCGGAGTCCGCCGAGGAGCGCGCGATCTCGGTCGAGGACGAGGACGACGAGTCGCTCGGCATCGACGAGAGCCTGACCGCCCTCGCGGAGTCGCAGGACCCCGAGGCCGACGCGATCGTCGATGACGCGCTCGAGATCGACACCGCCGACGAGGCAGAAGCCGCCGTCGAGGCCGTCGAGGACGAGGAAGAGTCCGAGATCGAAGAGGAGTCCGCCGCCGAGGCGAACGCCACGATCGCCGCGGACGAGGCCGCCGACGCGCTCGAGGACGAGGAGCCCGCCGAGGTCGACCCGTACGAGGCCTTCAAGGCCGAGCTGCGGATGAAGCCGGGCAAGTGGTACGTCATCCACTCCTACGCGGGCTTCGAGCGCCGCGTGAAGTCGAACATCGAGAACCGCATGGTGTCGATGTCGATGGAGGACTACATCTACCAGGTCGAGGTCCCCATGGAGGACGTCGTCGAGATCAAGAACGGTCAGCGCAAGCTCGTCACGCGCGTCCGGATCCCCGGCTACGTGCTCGTGCGTCTCGACCTCAACGAGGACTCGTGGTCCGTCGTCCGGCACACCCCGGGTGTCACCGGCTTCGTCGGCAACGCGCACAACCCCACGCCGCTCCGCTTCGACGAGGCGTTCGGCATGCTGAAGTCCCTGGTCCAGGTCGCCGAGCCGGCACCGACCAAGGGCGGCAAGGGCAGCGGCCAGACGCAGGCCTCCCCGGCCGCAGAGGTCGACTTCGAGGTCGGCGAGACGATCACCATCAAGGAAGGCTCGTTCGCGGGCCTGCCCGGATCGATCTCCGAGATCAAGCCGGAGAGCGGCAAGCTCACCGTCCTCGTCTCGCTGTTCGAGCGCGAGACCCCGGTCGAGCTCAGCTTCGACCAGGTCACCAAGCTCTAGTCGAGTACACTTATCGAGTTTGGGCCCGAACGCCTCGTGCGTCGGGCTCGTGACCGCGAGCCGGAACCGCCGGCCACGCGGGAGAGTGCACGGATCCCCGTGCGTTCGATTCCAGGAGGAAGCACAACATGGCACCGAAGAAGAAGGTCACGGGCCTGATCAAGCTGCAGATCAACGCGGGGGCCGCCAACCCGGCCCCGCCGATCGGTCCGGCGCTCGGTCAGCACGGCGTGAACATCATGGAGTTCTGCAAGGCGTACAACGCCGCGACCGAGTCGCAGCGTGGCAACGTCGTGCCGGTCGAGATCACCGTCTACGAGGACCGTTCGTTCACGTTCATCCTCAAGACCCCGCCGGCCGCTGAGCTCATCAAGAAGGCTGCGGGTGTGCAGAAGGGGTCCGCGACCCCGCACACGGTCAAGGTCGCGAAGATCTCGATGGACCAGGTCCGTCAGATCGCCGAGACCAAGCAGGCCGACCTGAACGCCAACGACATCGACCAGGCCGCGAAGATCATCGCCGGCACTGCTCGTTCGATGGGCATCACGGTCGAGGCGTAGCCCGACCCGTCTCAGGTACACACCCCCAACCCTTCCGTGGGAGAGCCTCGCCGGCTCGCCAACCACGTATCTCGCAAGGAGACCACCATGGCGAAGAAGTCCAAGGCCTACCAGGCCGCGGCCGCGAAGATCGAGGCCGACAAGTTCTACACCCCGACCGAGGCCGTCGCGCTGGCCAAGGAGACCGGCTCTGCGAAGACCGACTCCACGGTCGAGGTCGCGCTGAAGCTCGGCGTCGACCCCCGCAAGGCGGACCAGATGGTCCGTGGCACCGTCATCCTGCCGCACGGCACCGGCAAGACCTCCCGCGTCATCGTCTTCGCGACGGGTGCCGCTGCTGAGGCCGCCATCGCCGCCGGCGCCGACGAGGTCGGTGGCGACGAGCTCATCGCGAAGGTCGCCGAGGGCTACACCGCCTTCGACTCGGCCGTCTCGACCCCGGAGCTCATGGGCAAGGTCGGTCGTCTCGGCAAGGTGCTCGGCCCGCGTGGCCTCATGCCGAACCCGAAGACCGGCACCGTGACCCCGAACGTCGCGCAGGCCGTCAACGACATCAAGGGCGGCAAGATCGAGTTCCGCGTCGACAAGCACGCCAACGTGCACTTCGTCGTCGGCAAGGCCTCGTTCACGGCCGAGCAGCTCGACGAGAACATCTCGACCGCGCTCGAGGAGATCAACCGCCTCAAGCCGAGTGCCTCGAAGGGTCGCTACGTCATGAAGGGCGCCGTCTCGACGACCTTCGGCCCGGGCATCCCGCTGGACGTCAACAGCATCTGACGACGACCTGCGGCACAGGGCTCACAGCCCATCCCGCCGGACGTCAACAGCATCTGATCGAACTGATCTGACGCAGAAGGCCCCGCACCGGATCGGTGCGGGGCCTTCTGCGTGCCAGCCGGTAGCGTGGGCCGGTGCGCACGTTCGTGAACTCCCTGCGGCTCATCGCCGTGATCGCTGTCGCCGCAGCGGTCGTCGCCCAGTTGCTCAGGAGCCTGCAGAGCCCCACGTTCCTGTTCTGGAACTTCTTCGGCTACTTCACGATCCAGTCGAACCTGATCATCGCGGTCGCACTGGCGGTCACGCTGGTCACCGCCGCCCGGAGACAGCGCGGCGACGTCCGGCTCTCGGTGTTCCGTGGGGCCGCGACGGTGTACATCGCGACCACAGGCATCGTCTACAACACGTTGCTCGTGAACGCAGCGCTCGACAACTCGTTCACGGTGCCGTGGTCGAACGACGTGCTGCACAAGATCATCCCCGTGTACGCGGTGCTCGACTGGCTGTTCTTCTCGGACCGCGCGCGGCTCGTCATGCGCCACGTGTGGTGGTTCCTGCTGTACCCGGCGGTGTGGCTCGTGGTGATCCTGATCCGCGGCGCGACGGACGGGTGGGTACCGTACCCGTTCCTCGACCCCGCGCAGGGCTACGGCGTCGTGGCGTTGTACTGCCTCGGCGTGGCGGTGTTCATCGCGCTGATGGGCGTCCTGGTCGTCGGGATGAGCCGACTGCGGCTGGTGAAGGTCTAACGGGCCTTCAGCGCGACGAGCGCAGGCGGTCGAGCACCATGTCCGCCAGCTGCACGAGCCCGCGGATCTGGTCGTCGTCGCGGTCGATCCACCGGCACTCGGGCTCGTCCGCGATCGGCACGAACCCGTCGTGCTCCTCCCACACGAACAACGTGCGCTCGGCACCGAGCACGTACTGCTGCCACCAGACCTGGCGGAGGTAGTGGCGCGGGACACGCTTCCAGCCCGACGAAGTGGTCTTGATCTCGGCGAGCAGGAGTCGGCCGTCCCGGTCCTGTCCGACGCCGTCCGGGGTGGCGAGGTGGGCACGGTTCGCGCTCGCGTGGAACAGGTGTGCCGACGGCTGGATGCCGTGCGTGGCGGCGACCCACGCGGCGATCACGGGCTCCCGTTCCTTGCCGTGCTCGGTGTAGGCGTTGCCGGAGAACCGGGAGCCGTACCGCTTGTCCGCGATGACGGCCTCGACCGCGCGGAGCGAGGCGAGTCGCGCGACGTCCGTCGCGGTGATGCCCGCGGCGCGGGCGCGGAGCCACGCGACGCGGTCCGAGGAGTGCGCGACGATCCGCTCGGTGTGGCCCCGGAGGCTCGTGAACGCGTCGTGCGCGCCGGTGACGGGCGCGCCGGGGCCGGGTTCGGCCTCCAGGCTGTCCCACAGGGTGGGCTGCACGATTGTCACCCGATGATTCTCTCCCCGAGCGCCGACGGACGGAAACCGGCGCACCGCGCCGACCGGAACGCGCGGTCAGGAGACCAGCTCGCGCCCCTCCGCGTACGCGACCAACTCGTCCACGCCGGCGGGGGAGAGGGCGTAGCCGATGGCGAGCGCGGCTGCTCCCTGGAGCGCCGCGATGCCCCCGGCACGGGAGGGCGCGATGACGAGGTGTTCGGTGGCGAGCGGCATCGAGCGGGAGTACACGACCTCCCGCACGCCGGCGAGGAGGTGCTCACCCGCCTGCGTGATCGACCCGCCGAGCACGATGACCGACGGGTTCATCAGGGAGACGCACGTCGCGAGGACCTCACCGATGTCCCGGCCCGCCTGCCGCACCGCCCCGATGGCGTCGAGGTCCGATCGGGTGACGAGGTCGATCACGTCGGCGCTGGTGTGCACGTCGTGGCCCTTCGCCCGGAGCGACCGGGCGATCGCGGGGCCGGAGGCGACGGCCTCGAGACACCCCGTGTTCCCGCAGTGGCACGGCATGTCGCCCGCACGGGACACGCGCACGTGCCCGATGTCACCGGCGGTGCCCTGCGCTCCTCGTTGGAGTCGCCCCTCGGACACGATGCCCGAGCCGATGCCGGTGGCGACCTTGACGAACAGCAGGTGGTCGACGTTCGGCCAGCCGTGCTCCCGCTCGCCGAGCGCCGCGATGTTCACGTCGTTGTCGAGCAGGACGTGCGCGGAGACGTGCTGCCGGAGCCAGCCGGGGACGTCGAAGCCGTCCCAGCCGGGCATGATCGGGGGGTTCGCCGGACGCCCGGTGGAGAACTCGACGGGCCCGGGGACGCCGATGCCGATGGCGATGACGTCGTCGCGGGAACGGCCGACCTCGGACAGGAGCTCGTCGATCGCCTGGACGAGCCAGGTCAGCGTCGGGACGGGTCCTGCGGCGATGTCGATGCGGGCCTCGCGGGTGGCGAGGGGCGCGGCGACGAGGTCGGTGACCGCGACACGGCCGTGCGACGCCCCGAGGTCAGCGGCGATCACGAGGCGCGAGGTGGAGCGGAGCGCGATCTGCGCCGGCGGGCGGCCGCCGGTGGACGCCGCGGTCTCCACGGGCCCGATGAGCCCGATGTCCGCGAGCGCGTCCAGGCGCACGCCGATGGTGGAGCGTGCTGCTCCCGTCAGTGCGGCGAGCTCTGCCCGGGTCCGCGGCACACCGTCGCGGAGGATCTGGAAGAGCTCGCTCGTCCCGACCGGAGGCGACGCTGCCGTCCGTGTCAAGTCGACCATGGGGGGAGTGAACCACACATCGAACAGGGCACGCAACGAAGTCCGCCGAAGATTTGCGGACTTCTGCTTGACCGCCGACAGAAGTGCTCGTAGTGTGACGCTCGGTCAGTGACGACCACCGTCTCGATGAGGAGAACACTGGTGACACAACCGCTTTCGGTCCAGCTCTACACGGTCCGCGACGCACTCGGAGCCGATCTTCCCGGCACCCTGCAGCGCATCGCCGGCATCGGCTTCACGAAGGTCGAGCTCTTCGGCTACGTGGACCGCGCCGATGAGTACGCGGCCGCGCTCAAGGAGGCAGGACTCGAGGCCCCCAGCGGCCACGCACGTCTGCTGGACGCGGGCGAGCAGGACCTCGAGCGCATCTTCCACGCCACGGCGACGATCGGCACCGAGACGCTGATCGACCCGCACATCGACGAGGCCCGCTGGACCACCCGCGAGGACGTCGAGGCCATCGCCCGCGAACTCAGCGCACTCGCACCGCGTGCAGCGGACCACGGCCTGACCCTCGGGTACCACAACCACGCGTTCGAGTTCTCGAACCGCATCGACGGCGTCAGCGCCTACGAGGTCTTCGCCGGAGCCCTCTCCGACGACGTCGTGCTCGAGCTCGACACCTACTGGGCGAAGGTCGGCGGTGACGACCCGGTGGCCGTCATCGAGAAGCTCGGCGACAAGGTGCAGTTCCTGCACGTCAAGGACGGCGACGGATCGCACGACGACAAGCAGCAGGTCGCGGTCGGCAACGGCATCATGCCCATCCGCGAGATCGTCGCGGCTGCGCCGAACGCGCTGCACGTCATCGAGCTCGACGACCACGACGGCGACGTCTTCCAGGCCGTCGCCGACTCGTACACGTTCCTGCAGGGAGTGCACGCATGACCGACACCGCAACGGGTGCCGAGACCCGGACCACCACGAGGACCGGCCCGGTCGGCGTCGGCGTCATCGGCGCCGGGGTCATCTCGGACCAGTACCTCTCGAACCTCACCGTCTTCCCCGACGTGAAGGTCCACTTCATCGCCGACATCGACCTGCCCCGCGCGGCTGCGCAGGCGGAGAAGTGGGGCGTCGCGGGCTCCGGCACCGTCGAGGAGCTCCTGGCGATCGACGACATCGAGATCGTCGTCAACCTGACGATCCCCGCCGCCCACGTCGAGGTCGCACTGCAGGTCCTCGCCGCCGGCAAGCACGTGTGGGGCGAGAAGCCCTACGCGCTCGACCGCTCGAGTGCCGCACAGCTGCGCGACGCAGCGGTGGCTGCCGGCAAGACGGTCAGCGTCGCGCCGGACACGTTCCTCGGCGCCGGCCTGCAGACCGCGCTCCGCACCATCCGCGACGGCCGGATCGGGACCCCGCTGAACGGCCTGACGCTCTTCCAGAGCCCCGGCCCGGAGTCGTGGCACCCGAGCCCCGAGTTCCTCTTCGCCTACGGCGCCGGTCCGCTGTTCGACATCGGCCCGTACTACATCACCACTCTCGTGCAGGCGTTCGGCCCGGTGGCGAAGGTGACGGCGACGTCGTCGAAGTCCCGTGCGACGCGCACGATCGGCTCCGGTCCGAAGGCCGGCACCGAGTTCCCGGTCGAGGTGCCGACGAACCACTCGGCGCTCATCGAGTTCGAGAACGGCGGGAGCGCGCAGAGCGTGTTCTCGTTCGAGTCGGACCGCGGCCGCACCGGTTTCGTCGAGATCGCGGGGGAGACCGGGACCGTCGTGTTCCCGGACCCGAACAACTTCGACGGCGACACCGAGCTGTACGCGCTCGGTTCCGAGGAGCCGGAGACCATCCCGGCCGTCGGCTCCACCTACTCGCGCGGCACCGGCGTGGTCGACCTGGCCCGCTCCCTCCGTGCAGGCGAGGAGAACCGGGTCCCCGGCGCCCTCGCATTCCACGTCCTCGACGTGATGGTCTCCATCGCCGAGAGTGCCGAACGTGGTGCGGCAGTGCTCGTCGAGAGCACCGTCGCACCCTCCCCGACCCTCCCCGAGGGTTGGGACCCCGCGGAGCAGACCCTGGCCTGACGGCCGGGGTCCGCCCCGCACCACGTCGCCGGACGACGCAGCCCGGCGACACCACACAGCAGCACCCGAAACCGCTCCACCCGGAGCACCTCGCAGATCCCACTGCACCATCTCAACGACGAGAAAGTAGAGAGTCATGCGCACTGCCATCCGCGCACTGGCCATCACCGCGGCCGCGGCACTCACCGTGACCGGCCTCGCAGCCTGCTCCTCCGGAGGCTCCGGTTCGTCCGGCGACTCCAAGACGCTCACCTACTGGGCGTCGAACCAGGGCACGTCCCTGCAGAACGACAAGGAGGTGCTGACCCCCGTCCTCAAGAAGTTCACCAAGGAGACCGGGATCAAGGTCAACCTCCAGGTCATCGGCTGGAACGACCTGCAGACGAAGATCCAGACCGCCGTCACCTCCGGTCAGGGCCCCGACGTGGTCAACATCGGCAACACCTGGGCGACGTCGCTCCAGGCGACCGGTGCGTTCCAGGAGTTCGGCGACTCCGAGATGAAGGCGATCGGCGGTGCCGACAAGTTCGGCAAGGTCGCGCTCTCCACCGGTGGTGCCCCCGGCAAGACCGTCACGAGCGTCCCGCTCTACGGCCTCGCCTACGGCCTGTACTACAACAAGCAGATGTTCAAGGACGCCGGCATCGAAGCCCCCACCACGTGGGAGGACCTGACCGCCGACGCCAAGAAGCTCACCACCGACGGCAAGTACGGCTTCACCATCGCGGGTGGTTCGTACACCGAGAACGCGCACTTCGCGTTCATCAACTCGGCGCAGAACGGCGGCGAGTGGTTCGACAAGAGCGGCAAGCCGACCTTCACGTCGAGCGCCAACGTCGACGGCATCAAGCGCTACCTCGACCTGATGCAGAGCGACAAGGTGGTCAACACCTCGAACGCGCAGTACGACAACGGCACCCAGGCGGTCTCGGACTTCGCGAACAAGAAGGCCGCGATGATGCTGACGCAGAACAACGCGAACGCGACGATCACGTCGAACGGCATGTCCGCCGACGACTTCGGCGTGGTCCCCTTCCCGGCTCCCAAGGGCGGCAAGGACATCGCGAGCTTCCCGGCCGGCATCAACCTGTCGATCTTCAAGAACACGAAGAACAAGGACGGCGCGCTGAAGTTCGTCAAGTACATGACGAGCGCTGACACGCAGTCCACGCTCGACAAGCCGTACTCGGCCCTGCCGGTGCTCGCCTCCGCTGCCGACTCGGTCACCGACGAGCAGACGAAGACGTTCCTCGACATCTACAACAACAAGGCGAAGCCGCTCCCGCTGGTGCCCGCCGAGGACCAGTTCGAGTCCACGGTCGGCAAGGCGATGAACGACATGTTCGCCAAGATCGCGACCGGCGGCACGGTGTCCGACAGCGACATCAAGTCCGCGCTGCAGACCGCCCAGGACCAGGTGTCCCAGGCGAACGGCTGATCCAGCCTGGAGGCTCGGGGCGCGTCCGCAAGGCCGCCCCGGGCCTCCACCCCTCACCGCCACCGGCCGCTGCCACGGCCGGCGCAGCACCCGAACCCTCCTCAGCCGAAAGGCCCTGCCCATGTCCACGACGGTCCTGCCCGACTCCGAGGCCCTCGACCTGACGCGCACGAAGGCCCCGACCCTCTCGGGTCCTCCACCGAAGCGCAAGCAGCACCTCCGCTGGCTGCCGTACGCGCTCGTCGGTCCCGCGATCCTCTTCGAGCTGTTGATCCACATCATCCCGATGCTCACCGGCATCTGGATCTCGTTCATCCAGCTCACCAAGTACTTCATCGCGAACTGGGGCGCCGCGCCGTGGGCCGGTCTCCGCAACTACCAGGTGGCCGTCGACTTCAACCAGGCGATCGGCAAGGGACTGCTCAACTCGTTCCTGATCACCGTGGCGTTCACGATCCTCGTGGTCGGCCTCTCGTGGGGCTTCGGCATGATGGCGGCCGTCGCGCTGCAGAAGCCGTTCAAGGGTCGCGGACTCTTCCGCACCCTGTTCCTCGTGCCGTACGCGCTGCCGATGTACGCCGGCGTGATCACGTGGAAGTTCATGTTCCAGCGTGACTCGGGTGCGATCAACCACATCCTGGTCGACCAGCTGCACCTGGTCAGCGGGAGCGGGCCGTTCTGGCTCATCGGCAACAACGCCTTCGTGGCCGTCGTAGTTGTGGCGATCTGGAAGACCTGGCCGTTCGCGTTCCTCATGCTGATGGCCGGCCTGCAGTCCGTGCCCGCCGACGTGTACGAGGCCGCGTCGGTCGACGGTGCGAAGCCCTTCCGGCAGTGGCGCTCGATCACGCTGCCGATGGTCCGGCCGGTGAACGTGACGCTGGTGCTCGTGATGTTCCTCTGGACGTTCAACGACTTCAACACGCCGTACGTGCTCTTCGGCTCGACGGCGCAGCCCCCGGCGGCCGACCTGCTCAGCTTCCACATCTACAACGCCTCGTTCATCACCTGGAACTTCGGTTCGGGTGCCGCGATGAGCGTCCTGCTCCTCCTCTTCCTGCTCGTCGTCACCGGCATCTACCTCGCCGTGACCAACCGGAGGTCCGTCCGTGCGTGAAACAGTGGGCGCAAAGTCCTTCAAGATCATCGTCCTGGCACTCCTGACCGTCTTCACGATCGTGCCGCTCTACGTGATGATCACCACGGCCATCAAGCCGCTCGGTGACGTGCAGAACGACTTCACGTGGATCCCGACCAACATCACCCTGCAGCCGTTCATCGACATGTGGTCGACGGTGCCGCTCGGGCAGTACTTCATCAACTCGCTCGTCGTCTGCACGGTCGCGACGGTGTTCTCGCTCATCATCGCCACGTTCGCCGCCTACGCGGTGTCGCGCTGGAACTTCAAGGGCAAGAGCGCGTTCACCACCACGGTGCTCTCGACCCAGATGTTCCCCGGCGTGCTGTTCCTGCTCCCGCTGTTCCTCATCTTCACGAACCTCGGGAACTCGCTCGGCATCCAGCTCGTCGGCAGCTGGACCGGCCTGATCATCACGTACCTGACGTTCACGCTCCCGTTCTCGATCTGGATGCTCGCCGGGTACTTCGAGACGATCCCGCGTGAACTCGACGAGGCTGCCATGGTCGACGGCTCCGGCCCGATGGGTGCGCTCTTCCGGATCATCCTGCCGTCGGCCCGCCCGGGTCTCGTCGCGGTCGGCATCTACTCGTTCATGACGGCATGGGGCGAGGTCCTCTTCGCCTCCGTCATGACGAACGGCAACGGGCAGACGCTCGCGGTCGGTCTGCAGCAGTACTCGACGCAGACCAACGTCTACTGGAACCAGATCATGGCGGCGTCGCTCGTCGTGTCGATCCCGGTCGTCATCGCGTTCCTCATCGTCCAGCGCCAGTTCGTCGCCGGCCTGACCGCCGGCGCGGTGAAGTAGGCGGACCAGCACGGTCCCATCCGCGAAAGCGACAGATCCCGGGCAGGAGTTGCCCGGGATCTGTCGCTTTCGCGTGCAGCACGGGAAAGGACAGCGCGGCAGGATGGACGCATGACAGACGCACGCGGGCGGCAGCTGCTGCCCGGACAGACCAGCCGGGTGCACGTGTACGACGTCGACCGGCGCGAACCGAGACTCGTGTTCGAGAGCTCCACCGTCCTCGTCGAGGCACCGAACGTCCTCGACGACAGGACCCTGGTGCTGAACGGCAACGGGGACCTCTGGCTGCTGCGGCTCCCGGACGACGACGACACCGTCCTCGACGAGGCCGCCCTCGAGCGGGTCCCGATGCCCGGTGTCCCCGAGATCAACAACGACCACGTCCTCGACCCCTCGGGGAAGTCCGTCGTGGTGAGCAGTCGCGACGGGGACCTCTACCGCGTCCCGTTGCCGGCCGGGGGAGCGTCGGCGCCACTCACCCACGCGGCCGACGCCCTGCCCGTCGTCCGGAAGTACTACCTGCACGGCATCGCACCCGATGGTGGGGCGCTCGCGGCGATCGTGGGGGAGCTCAGTGAGGACGGCGTCTGGACGACCGACGTCGCGCTCGTCGACGTCGCGTCGGGGGAGCCGACGTTCCTGACCCGGGACGAACACCCGGACGACGGCGTCTCCTACGCGGGCGACATGCTCGTCTGGAACTCGGAGCGCTTCAGCCCGGGCACCGCCCAGCTCGTCGCGCTCTGGCCCGGTGCGACCGAGCCCGTGCGGATCACGAACGACGACCGGGTGAACTGGTTCCCGCACGTGTCGCCGGACGGCGCGCACCTGCTGTACCTGTCGTACGAGCCCGGCGTGCAGGGCCACCCTGCCGACCACCGCGTCGAGCTCCGGCTCCTGCCCGGTGTGCTCGTGCGCGGTGCCCGCATGATGCCGGTGCCCGAGACCCTGGTGACGCTCGACGGCGGGCAGGGAACGGTCAACGTCCCGCCGTGGTCGCCGGACTCGCGGTGGTTCGCGTACTGCGACTACCCCGTCGTCCACGCCGGCAACGCGTAGCCGGACGAACCGCGCACAACGGAGAGCACGCAGCGCCACGGAATCCCGTGGTGCTGCGTGCTCTCCGTTGTGCGGCGCGCTGTCAGCGCTCGGGCACCTAGGCCTCGCGGACCTGCCCCTGCTTGATGTGCAGGCGGCGCTCGGCACGCTTGGCGACCCACGAGTCGTGCGTGACGATCACGACCGTCAGCCCGCGGTCCTTCCACTGGCGCTCGATGAGCCCCATGATCTCGTCACGGGTCCCCTCGTCGAGCGCGCCCGTCGGCTCGTCCGCCAGCAGGACGCTCGGGTTCTTCACCAGGGCCCTGGCGATCGCCACGCGCTGCTGCTGCCCACCGGAGAGCTCGGCCGGCAGGTGGTCGAGACGCTCGCCGAGGCCGACCTCCTGGAGCGCGGCCGTCGCACGCGACCGGATCTCCGATCGGGCCCGGTTCGCGAGCGACCCCGCGAACGCGGTCTCCACGTTCTCGAGCGCCGTCAGCGTCGGGATGAGGTTGAAGCTCTGGAACACGAAGCCGATCTCCGTCGCGCGGACGTTCGTCAGCGCGCCGTCTCCGAGCTTCGCCACGTCACGCTCGCCGAGGAGCACCGACCCGGCACTCGGCCGGTCGAGCGCGCCGAGCATCTGCAGCAGCGTCGACTTGCCGCCGCCCGTCGGCCCCTGGATCGCGACGAGTTGCCCCTGCGGGATGATCAGGTCGACGTTCGTCAGAGCGGTGACGGTGCGGTTCTTCTGCTGGTACGTCTTGCTCACGTTGGTGAGTCGGTACATCGGACTGGAGGCACGGGTCGCGTCCGCCGTGGGGGCTGCGGTCTCGGTGGTGGTCACGGTTGCTCCTGTCGTCGGTCCGGTCGTGTCGGTGCGGGTGGTGGCGGGGTCGTCGGTCATCACGCCACGCTCCGCAGGGCCTCTGCCGGGCGAAGCCGGCTCGCACGCCAGCCACCGAGGGCGCCGGCGATGAGGCCGCCGAGGATCGCCAGCCCGATCGCGAGCAGGATCACCTCGACCGTCACGGGGGCGTGCAGGACGACGTCGGTCGTCGAGGCGGTGCTCGCTCCACCGCCGCCGAACCCGCCGGCAGGGGCTCCGCCGGTGGTACCGCTGCCCGCTGCCGCGGTCGCCGCGCCGCCGGGCATCCCGCCTGCTCCGCCTGCTCCGCGGGTGCTCGTCGAGGCGCTCGCCGAGATCGTCGGCGAGATGACGTTGACCACGAGGATCCCGATCAGACCGGCCGCCGCACCGATGACGCCGCCGATGAGACCCTGCACGAGGGACTCGCCGGCGACCTGCCGGGTGATGCGACCGTTCGACCAGCCGATGGCCTTCAGGGTGCCGAACTCACGGGTGCGTCGGGTGACGCCGGAGATCGTGAAGAGGACGGCGATGAGGAACGCCGCCGCCAGCACCAGGATCGACAGCCAGGTGCCGAGGTTGGAGACCAGGCTCGACGCGGTGGCGAGCGAACCGGAGACGCTCGAGGCCAGGTCGGACTCGGTCGACACGGTCGCGCTCGTCAGCTGCTTCTGCAGTGCCGTCTTGATGGTGCTGACGTCGGAGGACGACTCGGCGGAGACGTAGATCGACGTGACCTTGCCGTCGAGGTCGGCCAGGGACTGCGCGGTGTCGAGCGGGATGTACGTGTTCGACCCGGTGGTGCTCGCGGAGCCCGTGGACGAGACGATGCCGATGACGGTGAACGTCGTCCCGCCGATGTCGAGCGTGTCCCCGACGGCCTTCGACTCGCTCTTCGCGTAGCTCGCGTCGAGGACGACGACGTCCTTGCCGGCGTCCTTCGCCGCGAAGGTGCGACCCTTCGTGATCTCGGTGCTCGTCAGCGGGCCGACCGTGTCGCCGGACACCGGGATGCCGGTGACGCTGAACGAGTCGACGCTGAAGGAGCCGCCGCCGAAGCCGCCACCGCTGGTTCTTCCGCTCGGCGGGCCCTGCTGCGTGCTGGTGCCGCTGTCACCGGAACTGCTGTCGCTGGAGCCGCTGTCGCTCTGCTGCTTGACGGATCCGGAGAACGTGCTGTTCTGCAGGGTGAGGACACCGGTCGCGGCCTTCACGCCGTCGGTCGCCGTCGCGGTCTTGAGGTTCGCCGTCGTGAGCGTGCTCGTGCCGGGGGAGACCGACAGCCGCGACTGGGAGAGGTTCGTGCTCCCGCTGCCGGAGGAGTCCTGTCCGCCGAAGTCGAAGCCCGGTCGGCCGCCGCTCGACGACGGCGTCGCGGTCTTCGACACGGTGATGTCGGTGCCGACGCCGTAGACCGACTGCAGGACGCTCGACTGCGCGGTCTTCACGCCGCTCGAGATCGAGGAGACGATGACCACGAGCGCGATGGCGAGCGCCATGCCGATCGCGATGATGACGGTCTGTTTCTTGCGGTTCGTGAGCTCGCGCCTGAGGTAGGTCAGGAACATGGTTCTCCTCGGGGGTGTGACCGGTGGGGCCGGTGCGGGAATGAGGAGAACGTACGAACGGGGGTTATGGCCGTGCCATCGCGTCCCTATGAGGTGTCTAAGGAGTGCTCACGATGCGTCGCCGTAGGTCTGGCGGAGGTGTTCGGCGTACCCGCCCGGCGTCCGACCGGCGAACCGTCCGCTCGTCACGACCGGCGCCTCGATCGTCGCGTCGACGCGGAGTCCGAGGGCACGGGCGCGCTCGACGAGGCGGACGTCCTCGTGCTCCGGGACCGGGTCGAAGCCGCCGAGCGCGCGGTACGCGGCCGCGAGCACCCCGAGGTTGGCACCGTGGACGTGCCCGAGGGCGGCACCGGGCGGGTGTGCAGTGGTCCAGCGGGCGAGGACGACCGGGTCCAGGTCGTCCGGGTCCGGGACGACGGCACCGACCAGCACGTGCGCCCCGCGGGCGAGCGCGTCGGCCTGTTGGACGAGCCACGAGGCGTCGACCCGGGAGTCGGCGTCGGTGTGGGCGAGCCAGTGCGTGACGGCATCGGGGTCGCCGGCAGCTCGCACGGCGTGCGCGACGCCGAGGGACCTGGCTCGCCCGACACCGACGTGCGGCGTCTCGACGACCGCGACGCCGTACGACCGTGCGATCGCTGCGCTGTCGTCCGTGCACCCGTCCAGCACGACGGTCACACCGACCGAGACGTCCGGCCGTTCTGCTGCGAGCCGGTTCGTCGCGGTACGGAGCGCGTCGAGGCAGGCGGCGAGACGGTCCTCCTCGTCGTGGGCGGGCACGACGACGTCGATCCGGCCGGTCACCGCACGAGCCCTTCGGCGCGCGCGACCGAGCGGACGCCGGCACCGGGCATCACCGTCAGCACGAAGTCGTCCTCGACGTGCCGGACGAGCGCGGGACGTGGCCAGCGTGCGCGGAGCCGTTCGTCCACGAGGTCCCCGCTCGAGACCGATTCGTCGTCCGGGTGTCGCCAGTGGCAGGCGACGAGGACGCCGTCGTCCGCGAGGGAGTCGAGCACGAGGTCGATCGTCCGGTCGAGGTCCGCCACGGAGAGGTAGTAGCCGACCTCGGACATGACCACGAGGTCCCACGTCCCCATCGGCCACTCGTCCGGCAGCGCCGCCTGCAGGAACCGTGCACGAGGAGCCCGTGCTCGTGCGCGTTCCAGGGGTGCCGCGGCGATGTCGGTGCCGAGGACGTCGTCGGCGCGGTCGGTCAGCGCCGCGGTGAGGACCCCGGTCGCGCAGCCGATCTCGAGCGCGGACCGGTAGTGCTCGCGGGGCAACGCCGCCAGGGTCACGGCGCGCTTGCGTCGTTCGTACCAGGAGCCGTCGAAGTCCCAGCCCTCCGGCTTCCGTTCGTAGTGGGCGTCGAAGGACTCGCGCGACCGCGACCGCGACCGCGCCACTCCGAAGGACCACTCCTTCGGTGTCAGGTGGTGCGCCGCGTGCCGGTCGTCCACGATCGCCTCGTCGCCGGGCGCCGGCGAGAGCGGTTCCACCTGTGACCGGTACGCGGCGAGGGCGCGGCGCTTCCGGTCGAGCACGGCGGAGGACAACGCGAGCGCCCGGGCATCGCCCCACGGCGCCGCCGACGCGGACGGGTCGTCCCAGTGCCACGCCCAGATCGGGTACGCGAGCAGGTCGACGTCGTGCCGGTGACGCGCGGCGGCCTCGGCGATCTCCCCGGCGACCCGGTGGTCACGGTGCCCGTCCCCGCGCCACGGTGCGACGACGAGCGTCCGTGCCGGTGCGGCGTCGAGCCGGGCGACGAGTGCGTCGCGCAGCGTGTCGGGCTGCTCGCGGAGGCCGACGTCCGGGACCCCGAGGAACTCCGAGGTGGCTGTCGGGTGGAGGGTCCCGAGCGCCGCCCGGAACTCCGACGAACGGGTGTCGGCGAGCCCGGCGGCCGTCGTGGTGGGGGAGTCCGGGTGCGACCCCTCGCCGAGCGACACCAGGACGACGTGCACGGGGACACCGGCATCCGCTGCGGTTGCGATGAGCCCGCCGGCACCGAGCGTCTCGTCGTCGGGGTGCGGCGCGACGACCACGACGGACGCGTACGCGGCGACGTCGACCGGTCCGGCGGGGACGGTGGCGAGGAACGACGACCAGGCTGCCGGATCGGTGCCGGGCTGCCGGTGGTCGAAGGTCACCATGCGACACCGCCACGCTCGACGACCATCCGGCCGATGCGCGCGAGGTCCCGGTCGCCGTGGTCCTGCAGGACGTAGAGCTCGAGGTCGGCCACGCGAGCGGCGATCGCCGGGTCGGACGTCAGCGGTCCTGGGCCGAGCGCCGCGACGACCCGTGTGCGCACATCGTCCACGGCACGACGGACCCGTGACCGCACGGTCTGCGCCACCAGGGCCCAGTCTGCATCCGCGTGCGAGTCGACGAGGGCCGCGGCGCCGGCGACGGCGTCCTCCGCGTCGGCGAGGTCCGTCACGACGGCGCCGAGCGCAACCCGCAGCAGTTCGGCGTCCGGGCGCGATGCCGCGTGTGACCGGAGCACCCGGGCGAGCCCGACGGCACCGCCCCACCAGCAAGCCGCGACGCCGATCCCGCCCCACGCGAACCCCGGACGGTCGAGGTACCAGCCGGGATCCCCGACCGGCTCGGCCGGCACCCCGTCGAAGTCCACCGGGCCGCTCGGCACGTCGGGCATCCCGCGGGCAACCCAGGCCTCGTCGTGCGTGGTGATGCCGTCCTGTCGCAGGTCGACCGCGAACAACTGCCGCTCGTCGCCGCGGTGTGCCGTCACCAGCGCGTGCGAGAGCACCGACGCGAGCGAGCACCACGGCTTCGTCCCGGTCAGGACACCGGCGTCGTCCGCCTCGAGCCGCAGCCCCGGTGCCTCGGCGGCGAACACGCCCCATGCGGACCCCTCGGGGAGGTCGACACCTGCCTGCGCGAGGATCCCGAGCGCGTCGAGGTGCGGCTCGACCGTGCGGGCGAGCGCCACGTCCGCGGCCGCGACGGCGGCGAGCGTGGCGAACACCGGACCGGCCGTGCCCGCGGTCAGGGGCGCGGTGGTGGTGGCGACCCACCGCGCGAACGCGCGCCGGTCCGCCGCGGACGAGCCGAGCCTCCCGGCCGCCTCCTCGAGACGCGCGAAGTCGACGCCGGACGCGTCAGTCGGCCATGCCGTGGAACGGATCATGCCTCGACGCTACGGACGGCACCCGTGGAACCCTGCCGGATCATCCACAGACGGCACTTCGGTCCGTCTCAGACGGCTCATAGGAAACTCTCGATACTCGAAGACGTGACCATCTCCCAGCCCTCCGCAGCCCCGCGCCTCACCCGTGCCGACGGTTCGCCGTTGCGCATCCTCGTCGTCGACGACGAGGCCAGCCTCACCGACCTCCTGTCGATGGCCCTCCGCTACGAGGGGTGGGACGTCACGAGCGCGAACGGCGGCCAGGACGCCCTCGCCAAGGCGCGCGAGTTCAAGCCGGACGCGATGGTGCTCGACGTGATGATGCCGGACCTCGACGGCCTGCAGGTGCTGAGCCGGCTCCGCCAGAACAACGACGACACCCCCGTGCTGTTCCTCACCGCGAAGGACTCCGTCGAGGACCGGGTCACCGGCCTCACCGCGGGCGGCGACGACTACGTCACGAAGCCGTTCTCGCTGGAGGAAGTCGTCGCCAGGCTCCGCGGACTCATCCGCCGCTCGCAGATCTCCGTCTCCGAGGCCGGTGACTCGCGGATCGTCGTCGGCGACCTGGTCCTCGACGAGGAGTCGTACGAGGTCTCGCGTGCCGGCCGGCCCATCGAGTTGACCGCCACCGAGTTCGAGCTCCTCCGCTTCCTCATGCGCAACCCGCGTCGTGTGCTCTCGAAGGCGCAGATCCTCGACCGCGTGTGGTCGTACGACTTCGGTGGCAAGTCCTCCGTCGTCGAGATCTACATCTCCTACCTGCGCAAGAAGATCGACGCCGGCGAGCAGCCGATGATCCACACGGTGCGTGGCGTGGGCTACGTCATCAAGCCCGTCTCCTGAGACTCCCGTGACCCTCCGCCGTCGACTCGTCCTGAGCATCGTCGCCCTGGTCGTCGCCGTCAGCGCGGTGATCGGCGCCGGGAGCATCATCGCGCTCGCCTCGATCCAGACCGGCGCGATCGACCAGCAGCTGCAGACCGCGACGAAGCGTGCCACGAACAAGTTCGGGCAGGGCCAGAACGACCAGCCGCCCGGCGACGACGTCCTGCGTCCGGCCGGGCAGGCAGCGGGGACCCTGACCGCCTACTACTTCGCCAGCGGTCGTGCCGGCGGCATCGTCATCCAGGACGACGGGTCGCCGACGTCCCTGTCGACGGACCAGTTGCAGCGACTCGGTCAGGTGAAGGTCGGTGTGGCACCGGCGACGATCGGCCTCGGCAGCACCGGGAGCTACCGGGTCGCAGCCGTCCGCGTCGACACCGGCTACCTCGACGACGCCGTGCTCGTGGTCGGGCTGCCGATGTCGCCCGTCTACCAGAGCGTGTGGTCACTGCTCTGGGTCGTGATCGTCGTCGTCGGAGGCGCGCTGATCGCGGCGTCGATCGTCGCCGCGGTGGTCGTCCGGCGATCGCTGCGCCCGCTCGAACGGGTTGCCGAGACCGCGTCCGCCGTCGCCAGGATGCCCCTCGAGCGGAGTGACGCCCTCGACGGCATCCGGGTCCCGGACACCGATCCCCGGACCGAGGTCGGCCGCGTCGGCAGTGCGTTCAACCGCATGCTCGGGCACATCGGCGGCGCGATGCAGGCCCGCGAGCGCTCGGAGCAGAAGGTGCGGCAGTTCGTCGCGGACGCCTCGCACGAGCTGCGCACCCCGCTGGCGTCGGTCCGCGGGTACGCGGAGCTCACCCGGCGGATGGGTGGGAACCTGCCGCCGGACGTCGTCTACGCCATGAGCCGGATCGAGTCCGAGTCGGTCCGCATGACCTCGATGGTCGAGGACCTGCTCCTCCTCGCTCGACTCGACGAAGGGCGCGAGATCCAGTTCGACGACGTCGACCTGACCGGGCTGGTCTTCGACGCCGTGAACGACGCCCACGCCGCGTCCCCGGAGCACCCGATCGACGTGGACGTGCCGTCGTCGCCCGTCGTGGTGCTCGGTGACGCCGCGAGGCTCCACCAGGTCATCGTGAACCTCGTCACGAACGCCAGGACGCACACGCCGGACGGCACCCGCATCACCGTGGGGATCGCGCCGGTCCAGGGCGGCGTCGACCTGACCGTTCGGGACACCGGGCAGGGGATCGACCCCGAGTTCCTGCCGAAGCTGTTCGAGCGCTTCGCCCGTGCGGACAGCTCGCGGTCCCGGACCGCAGGGTCGACCGGCCTCGGGCTCGCGATCGTCGACGCGGTCGTGCAGGCGCACGGCGGGTCCGTCACGGTGGCGAGCGAGCCGGGGAACACCGTGTTCACGGTGCACCTGCCGGCGGAGCCCGTGTCTGCTTCCGCTGCTGATGCTGCCGACGCCTGGTCCGACGTGCCGAATCGCGCGTAGGAGGTCGAATCGCGCGTAGGAGGTCGAATCGCGCGTAGGAGGTCGGATTTTCCGGGCACCTACGCGCGATTCGGCTTTCCAAGGCGGGCGTTGTGGGTCGGAACGTCACCACGCGACGGACGGGAGGACCGGTGCCAGGCCGCACCGAGCCTCCCGTCCGGTGTTTGGTAGCGACCACCGCATCTGGTACAGTTCTCGAAGCCAAAGACCGCCGGTTCTTGCTGCGCTCGCGCAGCAAGCGAAGGTCCTCATCCATGAGGCAACCCGCGCAGGTGTTCAGAACCTCTCCATCCGTTCGCGGGGGAGCAGCTCCGAGCCTCTGCGCCGGAGCTTTTTTCATGTGGTGGCTGTGTTCGTCACAGTTCGGGACCTGGGGCTGCCGGCAAGAACCCCAAGGAGAACCATGGCGAACAAGGAAGCTGCGGTCGCCGAGCTCACGGAGTCATTCCGTAGCTCGAACGCCGTTCTGCTCACCGAGTACCGCGGTCTCACGGTCGCGCAGCTCAAGGAGCTCCGTAACTCGATCCGTGAGCACGCCACGTACGCCGTGGTGAAGAACACGCTGACCAAGATCGCGGCGAACAACGCCGGCATCTCGTCGTTCGACGACGAGCTCGCCGGTCCGTCCGCTCTCGCCTTCGTCCACGGTGACACCGTCGCCGTCGCGAAGTCGCTGCGTGCATTCGCCAAGGCGAACCCCGAGCTCGTGGTGAAGGGCGGTTACTTCGACGGTAACCCGCTCACCGCGACCGAGGTGGACAAGCTCGCCGACCTCGAGTCCCGTGAAGTTCTGCTCGGCAAGCTCGCCGGCGCCTTCAAGGCCTCGCTGTTCGGTGCTGCGTACCTGTTCAACGCACCCCTCTCGCAGGCCGTCCGCACGGTGGACGCCCTCCGCGAGAAGCAGGAGTCCGCGGCCTGATCAGGCTCGCGTTCCACAACCACACCACGCATCAGTAAGTAGTAGGAGAAAATCATGGCGAAGCTTTCGCAGGACGAGCTCATCGAGGCCTTCAAGGAGCTCACGCTCATCGAGCTCTCGGACTTCGTGAAGAAGTTCGAAGAGGTCTTCGAGGTCACCGCGGCCGCCCCGGTCGCCGCTGCCGCTCCGGCCGGCGCTGCCGCTCCGGCCGAGGCCGCTGAGGAGAAGACCGAGTTCGACGTCATCCTCAAGTCCGCCGGTGACAAGAAGATCCAGGTCATCAAGGAGGTCCGTGGCCTCACGTCGCTCGGCCTGGGCGAGGCCAAGGCGCTCGTCGAGACCGCCGACGCGAAGATCCTCGAGGGTGCGAACAAGGAGACGGCCGACAAGGCGAAGGAGGCCCTCGAGGCCGCCGGCGCCACGATCGAGCTCGCGTAGTCTCGACCGATCCGGTCACGAAGGCCGCTGCCCCGCGGGGTGGCGGCCTTCGTCGTGTGGGGGGGGGGGGGGGGGGGGGGGGGGGCGGGGCCCGGCGGGG
>JASCOI010000299.1 GCA_029959665.1 Microbacteriaceae bacterium PS02333 | reverse complement strand
GGGTGTGGACGTACAGTTCCTGAAACCAACGCGAACGAAGGAGTTCGGGCATGTACGCAACCGAGAGGCACGACGCCATCGCCGCCGAGCTGCAGTCGGCAGGGCGGGTCTCCGTCGCCGATCTCGCCGAGCACTTCGACGTCACGACCGAGACCGTCCGGCGTGACCTCGACGCGCTCGAGTCGGCCGGGGGCCTCCGCCGGGTGCACGGGGGAGCGGTCCCGGTCGGACGCTCCAGCGTGGTCGAACTCACCGTCGCCGAGCGCGAGGGGCAGCACGGCTC
>JASCOI010000298.1 GCA_029959665.1 Microbacteriaceae bacterium PS02333 | reverse complement strand
TCTCGTTCGTGCTGCCGCTGACCGTCTACACGCTCGCGTCGTTCTTCCGTGAGATGCCGTCGGACCTCGAGGAAGCGGCGCGCATCGACGGGTGCACCCGCGTGCAGGCGTTCCGGCGGATCAACCTGCCGCTCGCCGCACCCGCCGTGTTCACCACCGCGATCCTGGCGTTCATCTCGTCCTGGAACGAGTACCTCATCTCGTCCCAGCTGTCCTCGGACGCCACCCAGCCGGTCACCGTCGCCATCGCGTCGGTCGCCGGGACCCAGCCGCACCAGGAGCCG
>JASCOI010000297.1 GCA_029959665.1 Microbacteriaceae bacterium PS02333 | reverse complement strand
TCGAGCAGGAGGATGCTGGTCGGATGACAGACGAGGACGAAACGACCGGAACACCGCGTCGCTTCCGAACCCTACGACCGAACCCCCTCCGAGACGTTCTCCCGTGGGTGGCCGTTGTGGTGGGCGTGGTCCTGATCGTCCGAGGGATCGTTGACGTCTCCCGACATGACGATCCCGCGCAGACCCTCATTGGCGCCGTCCTCGCAGTGATCGGGCTCGTGGTGTTCTTCATCAACCGATGGCAAGCGAGGAGGGGACACTAACGTCGTCTCGTTCACCGATCG
>JASCOI010000296.1 GCA_029959665.1 Microbacteriaceae bacterium PS02333 | reverse complement strand
GCGACACCGTCTGGCGCTACCGCCGCACGTTCGAGTGGGCGGCTCCCGACGCCGAGCGCCACGACCTGGTCGCGGACGGCCTCGCCACCCTCGCCACCATCGAGCTGAACGGCGTCGTCGTCGGCACCACGAGGAACCAGCACCGCTCGTACCGGTTCCCCGTCGGACCCCTGCTCCGCCCCGGCACGAACGAGCTCGTCGTCACGTTCGACGCCCCGGTGCCCGCTGCCGAACGCGAGTCGGCGCTGCCCGGCGGCGACCTCCCACACGTCAACCCCCCCCCCA
>JASCOI010000295.1 GCA_029959665.1 Microbacteriaceae bacterium PS02333 | reverse complement strand
GATCTGCTGGTTCCCGCCGAACGACGATCGAGTCGTGATCGCGTTGTTCTCCGGCGACAAGGCTTCAATGGGTGACGTGTTCTACGACACCGTCGGCGTCAGGGCCGCCCAACTGATAGATCGATGGTTCGCCGAGCCGAAGGAATAACGATGAGCGACAAAGACTTCCTGCGGGGAGACGAGCGCCTGGACGAACTGCTCGGCCAGCCGGGCATGGCCGACGCCGTCGACGAGCTCGAAGCGGAAGCCGACGACATCGACCGCGTTTACGCGATGAGTCTCGCGA
>JASCOI010000294.1 GCA_029959665.1 Microbacteriaceae bacterium PS02333 | reverse complement strand
GACCCCGCACGGTCGCCCGGGTCTCCCCCACGATCCCGGCCAGGCCACGGCCCCGCGACCCCTCACCGATCGCGACGACGCCGTCGGCGAGACCGGCGGGGCTCGTGTCCGGTCCGTGCCAGCGGACGCGCGCCGCCCCGACGACGTTCCCCGCGTCGATGGGGACGCCCAGCAAGGCGGTCGCGTCGGTGGGCGCGCGGACACCCGTCGCGTCCGCCGGGTCGACCGGGAGGCTCGTGGCCACGTCGTCCGCGCCGCCTGCGGTGGTCCGGTAGCTGAGTCGGAG
>JASCOI010000293.1 GCA_029959665.1 Microbacteriaceae bacterium PS02333 | reverse complement strand
CCGCCGACCAGCGCGGTGCCGGTCTCGGCGCAGCCGCGGGCGATCCCGGCGCCGATGTCCGCGATCCGGGACGGCACGACCCGTCCGCACGCGATGTAGTCGGTCATGAACATCGGCTTCGCACCGCCCACGACGATGTCGTCGACGACCATGCCGACGAGGTCCTGGCCGATGGTGTCGTGCTTGTCGATCGCCTGCGCGATGGCGACCTTCGTGCCCACGCCGGCGGTCGAGGTCGCGAGCAGCGGCTGTGAGAAGTCCTTCAGGAAGGAGACGTCGTAGAGCC
>JASCOI010000292.1 GCA_029959665.1 Microbacteriaceae bacterium PS02333 | reverse complement strand
GGATGCGAGCGCGCGCGGAGGCGCGCCGATGCTGGTGTGTTCGCACTGGAGCCCTGTTCAGTGAGAGGAGCGGTGTCGGCGAGGGGCGTGCGCGCCCTGCTCGCTCGACTCGGGTCCTCCGCCCGTACCTGCGGGTATCCGCTCGACGAGGCTCGAACGGCGCGCTTGCACCAGAACTGGGGGTGTCTCGACTTCGGAGGCGGCGGCGGTCAGGCGCCGTGGACGATGCAGACCGCGTCGAGGTCGAGTGCGGCCTCGAGCGCGGCCGCGATCCCCGACTCGCCGTC
>JASCOI010000291.1 GCA_029959665.1 Microbacteriaceae bacterium PS02333 | reverse complement strand
GTGCCAGCTGGCACCGGGCCTCCCGTCCGTCGTCGGTGCGCGTCCCCCGCGTCAGGCGGCCAGCAGGAGCGGAGCGGTGTCGGCGCGCAGCGGCCCGTCGAAGGTGGCGGGATCCAACGCGGGGCCCGACGCGTGCGAGATCTTCGGGTGCACGGGTCGTCGCTCGGTCTCGCCCTGCCCGATGAGGGCCTCGTGCAGCTTCTCGCCAGCACGGAGCCCCGTGAACACGATGTCCGAGGGGCCGCCCATCGCGGCGATCATCCGACGGGCGATGTCGAGGACCCGCAC
>JASCOI010000290.1 GCA_029959665.1 Microbacteriaceae bacterium PS02333 | reverse complement strand
ATCGTGCAGTCCGTCGGCTTCTGGCGGTTCGGCGTCCGGCTGCCGCTCGTGCAGGGCGTGACGTTCGCCGCGGTCGGACCGCTGATCGCGATCGGATCGCAGCACGGGATCACAGCCGTCTACGGGGCGACGATCGCGTGCGGCGTGTTCATGGGGGTGGTCGCGCCCTGGTTCGCCCAGCTGGTGCGACTGTTCCCGCCGATCGTCACCGGGACCGTCATCCTCATCATCGGGCTGTCGCTGATGAGCGGCGCTGCCGGGTGGGTCACCGACGGCGGGAAGGACGGC
>JASCOI010000028.1 GCA_029959665.1 Microbacteriaceae bacterium PS02333 | reverse complement strand
GTCGTGCGGACACGCTCCGCACGACCCCGCTGTCTGAAAGACTCCACTCATGCGCTTCGCCATCGGCGACACCGACTTCCTGCTCGACGGCGAGCCGCACCGGGTCCTCTCCGGCGCGATCCACTACTTCCGCGTGCACCCCGACCTGTGGGCGGACCGGATCCACAAGGCCAGGCTGATGGGCCTCAACACCATCGAGACCTACGTCGCCTGGAACGCGCACGCACCGTCACCAGGGGTCTTCGACCTGACCGGCGGCCTCGACCTGGGCCGGTTCCTCGACCTCGTCGCAGCCGAGGGCATGCACGCCATCGTCCGCCCCGGCCCGTACATCTGCGCCGAGTGGACGAACGGCGGGCTGCCGTACTGGCTGTTCACGGACGGCACCGTCGGCGTCCGCCGTGACGAGCCGCAGTTCCTCGCGGCGGTGCAGGACTACCTCGAGGCACTCGCCCCCGTGCTCGTCCCGCGCCAGATCGACCACGGCGGGCCGATCGTGCTCGTGCAGGTCGAGAACGAGTACGGCGCGTACGGGTCCGACCCCGTCTACCTGACGAAGCTCGAGCAGATGCACCGCGACATCGGGCTCACCGTCCCCTTCACGAGCGTCGACCAGCCGATGGGCACCATGCTCGAGGACGGCTCGCTGCCCTCGCTGCACAAGACCGGGTCGTTCGGGTCGCGCTCGGCGTCGCGCCTGGAACGGCTCCGTCAGGCCCAGCCGACCGGACCGCTGATGTGCTCCGAGTTCTGGGACGGCTGGTTCGACAGCTGGGGCGAGCACCACCACACGACCTCAGCCGCCGCGAGCGCCGAGGACCTCGACGTGCTCCTCGCCGCCGGCGGCTCGGTGAACATCTACATGTTCCACGGCGGCACGAACTTCGGCTTCACGAACGGCGCGAACGACAAGGGCGTGTACCGGCCGATCGCGACGTCCTACGACTACGACGCCCCGCTCGACGAGGCCGGGCGACCGACCGAGAAGTTCCACGCCTTCCGGTCCGTGATCGCGCGTCATGCGCCCGTCCCGGAGCTGCCGGAGTCGATGCAGCCGGGTGGGTCCGGTCTGGACGCTCGGCGCACGCCCGCAACGGACGTCGCCGTCCGACTCGACCGCTCCACCACCATGGGGACGCTGCTGCCGCACCTCGCGTCGTGGACGACGCACGACACCCCTCCGACGTTCGACGCACTCGGTGCCGCCTCGGGCTTCGTGCTGTACCGGACCGAGGTCGACCTGCCATCGGGCGGTGTGCTCACCGTCGGGGAGGAGGTGCGCGACCGCGTCCTCGTGAGCATCGCCGGTCGTCCCGTCGGTGTCCTGGAACGCGAGCACCACGACCGTGCCATCGCGCTGCCGCCGGGCTCGGGGACGCTGGAGCTCCTCGTCGAGGACCAGGGCCGGGTCGACTACGGGCCGCGGATCGGCGAGCCGAAGGGCCTGATCGGGGGAGTGCGCATCGACGGTGCCCTCCTGGAACGCTGGACGGCGTCGCCGCTCGCGCTCGACCCGCTGCCGGACGCCGCGCTCGAGGCGCTCCGCGCGACCACGCCGACAGACGATGGGACGACCGGCGGCGACGTGCTCGCCGGGCCGGTGTTCGCGCTCGGGACGTTCGACCTCGCCGAGGCGGGGGACCGGTACCTGTCGCTCCCCGGGTTCCGGAAGGGCGTGGCGTGGGTGAACGGGTTCTGCCTCGGCCGGTACTGGTCCCGCGGTCCGCAGCAGACGCTCGCCGTGCCCGGGCCCGTGCTGCGTGCCGGCCGGAACGAGGTCGTCGTGTTCGAGCTGCACGCGGCTGCGTTGCGCTCGGTCTGCATGCTCGTCGAGCCGGACCTCGGCCACACCGAGGCCTGAGTCCGCGCGGGGCCAGCCGTTGGGCCGTTCCGCGCGCAAGGGTCGTTTCGCGCGTAGGAGGCTGATTCGCGCGTAGGAGGTCCGTCGTTCCGGTCGACTACGCGCGATTCGGCTTTCTACTGCGGGTGGGATGGGACGGAACGGTCGAGGGCGTCGAGCTCGGTGACGGCCCGCTGGGCGTCCGCGATCCGGTCGGCCTCCGGGCGCTCCCACCACTCCGGCCCGCGCTCGCCGAGGCCGTGCTTCGCGAGGCCGTTCCGGTGCCGGGCGGCGGCGAGCGCGTCGTCGTCACCGGACCGCTTCGCCTGCTTGACGGCGTTCCGTCCACGACCCAGATGCGAACGGAGTGCCGCCGCGACGTCCTCGGGGATCGCCGGGTCCGTCCGGCGCCAGCGTCGGCCGTCGACGACGAAGAAGTGCTCGTCGGGTTCGCTCATGCCTGCGAGTCTGCACCGTCGGGGGTCTCCGGTAGACAGGGTGCGATGACCGCTCCCCGTGCTCGCCCGCTGCTCGACGTCCGACGGATCTACGCCGAGCCCGCTGCCCTCGAACTGCCCCGCGGCGTCGACGTCGTCGGCCGGTGGCCCGATGCGGAGATCGTCCCGGTGGCCTCGCACTGGAACATCCCCGAGGTGCACGGCGACGAACGCAACGTCCAGCGCTGGGTGCGCATCAAGACCGAGGCCCTCGTGCTCGGCGTGAAGAAGTCGCTCGTCACCCGTCCGAACGGGCGCTCCGCGGACTTCATCGCCCCGTCGACGGCGAACGGCTGCGCGATGGCATGCTCGTACTGCTACGTCCCGCGGCGGAAGGGCTACAGCAACCCGGTCACCGTGTTCGCGAACATCGAGCAGATCACGAAGCACGTCGCGCGGCACGTCCACAAGCAGGGGCCGAAGACCGAGCCGAACCAGTGCGACGCCGATGCGTGGGTGTACGACATCGGTGAGAACAGCGACTGCTCGGTCGATGCGCTGATCGGCGACAACGTGCGGGACCTCTGCGACCTGTTCCGGATGACGCCGACGGCGAAGGCGTCCTTCGCGACGAAGTACGTGAACCGCGAACTGCTCGACTGGGACCCGATGGGGCGCACCCGGATCCGGTTCTCGCTCATGCCGCACGACACCGCGAAGCTCGTCGACATCCGCACGTCGTCGGTGGCCGAACGGATCCGCGCGGTCGACGCCTTCGTCCAGGCCGGGTACGAGGTCCACCTCAACTTCTCGCCCGTCATCGTCACCCCGACGTGGGAGCAGGACTGGGCCGCCCTCCTGCGCGAGGTCGACGACGTCCTCTCCCCGCGTGCCAAGGCGCAGCTGGCGGCGGAGGTGATCTTCCTGACCCACAACGAGCAGCTCCACGAGGTCAACCTCGGGTGGCACCCGAAGGGCGAGGAGATCCTGTGGCGCCCGGACCTGCAGGAGTCCAAGGTGTCGCAGAACGGTGCCGTGAACGTCCGTTACCGGTCCGGCACGAAGGCGCAACTCGTGGAGCGCTTCCGCGAACTCGTCGCCGAGCACCTGCCGTCGTGCCGGATCCGGTACGCGTTCTGACGCGGGCGGAAGCCCCGCGGGCTGGTCAGGGGATCAGTCGCTCGGCGCGGTAGCGGGCGAAGAGGTCCGCGAACGCCCGCTCGGTGCGGCGGTACGCGGTGAACCCGGCCTCGCGGCTCTTGCCCATGTCGGTGACGACCTCCATCGCGCGGCCGAGGTCGGCGTCGGTGTGCCACCACGAGGCGAGTCGAGAGATGTCGGACTCCACGAGGCCGTGGCGCTCGGCGATGCCCGACCACGACGACTCGTACGGCGCCATCTGCGCTTCGAGCGGTCGCGGCGCGTCCTCGTAGCCGACGACCCGCGCCGGGTCCACCCCGAGGTGTTCCGCGAGCCGCGGCCACATCCACCGCCAGCGGAAGACGTCGCCGTTGACGATGTTGAACGCCTCGTCGGCACCCGCAGGATCCGTCGACGCCCAGACCATCTGCTCGGCGAGGACACCGGCGTCGGTCATGTCGGTGAGGCCGTTCCACTGCGCCTCGCTGCCGGGGAACACGAAGTCGAGGTCGAGTTCCTTCGCGATGGTCGCCTGGACCGCCAGCGTGAGCCCCATGTTCATCGCGTTGCCGACCGCATGGCCGATGACGGTGTGCGAACGGTGCACGGACCAGGTGAAGCCCTGCCGCTCGGCCGCTGCGAACAGTTCGTCCTCTTGCGCGTAGTAGAAGTTCGGGGTGTCCAGCCGCAGCTCCTCCTCGTGGAAGGGGGTGTCGGGCATCTCACCAGCGGCGTAGGCCTCGAACGGGCCGAGGTAGTGCTTCAGCCCGGTGACCAGGGCGACGTGTTCGAGCGGGGCGTGGTCGAGCGCCGCGAGCAGGTCGCGGACCATGCCACCGTTCACCGCGATGTTCTCCGCCTCGGTCGCCTGCCGCTGCCACGCGGTGAAGAACACGTGCGTCGGACGCTCGTCTGCGAGCGCGGCGCGCAGGGAGTCAGCGTCACGGAGGTCGGCGGCGACACCGCGGACCCCGTCGCGTGTGCCGGCACGGCGCGAGAGTGCGGCGACGTCCCACCCGTCGCGGGTGAGCTGCGCGACGAGGGCGGAGCCGGTGATGCCGCTCGCCCCCACGACGAGCGCGCGGCGGTGGTCGGTGGACGGTGTGGTCTCGACGGAAGTCATCATCGTTGCCAACACCTGTCGGCCTGTCGGTGTTCCCTCATCGTGGGCGACGAATCCGGATCGGCCCCTTCGCCGTTGACGGATCCACGACGGCCCCGCCCTGGGTGATCTCGACCTCACCCCGAGCGACCATGCGACGAGCCGCTCGACGTGCCGGTTCCATGAGGTCGCGCCAGCCCTCAGGGTCGAGGGAGCGTGCCACCTCGGACGGGCAGATGCTCGACGTCCGGGCACGCGCGGCGAGCAGCTCGTCGATGCGTTGTTCGAGTGCCCGGTCCGTGTCGTCGACGCCGTGCTTGCGGCAGGCAGCCGAGCACCACTTCGCCTCGGGCGCTGCGGACGAGGGCATCCGGCGGCCGCACGCGGCGCAGGTCTTCTCCGCCTGTGCGGCCTCCACCCGGTCGGCGTCCGCCGCGGTCCTGATCGCTCGTCCCATGCCCGCCATCCTCGTCCCCGTGTCCGGTCCCGTCCACAGCACAGGTCCGGCTGGCACGATCGTGGCGGTGAGCACTGACACCGTCCCGTCCCTCCCGCCCGAGCCGGACTGGGTCGCGCACGTCATGTGGTGGCACGTCTACCCGCTCGGCTTCGTCGGCGCGGACGTCCGCCCGGAGACACCCGTGGCCGACCGCCCCGTGGAGCACCGGCTCGACCGGATCACGGGGTGGCTCGACCACGTGGTCGGCCTCGGGCTGAACGGGCTGCTGCTCGGGCCGGTGTTCCAGAGCTCGACGCACGGCTACGACACCGTGGACCACTTCCGGATCGACCCGAGACTCGGGGACGACGACGACTTCGACCGGCTCGTGTCCGCGGCGCACGAGCGCGGGATCCGGGTCCTGCTCGACGGCGTGTTCAACCACGTGGGACGGGACCACCCCGCCTTCCGCGCGATCGAGGCGGACGGCCCCGCTGCGGAGTCGGCTGCGCTGTTCGGGATCGACTGGACCGGCTGGAACCCCGGCGACCCGGTGCCGGTGCGGCTCTTCGAGGGGCACGACATCCTCGTCGCACTCGACCACGGCAGCCGCGAGACCGAGGACCTCGTGGTCGAGGTGATGGCGCACTGGCTCGGCCGCGGGGTCGACGGGTGGCGGCTCGACGCGGCGTACGCGGTGCCGCCGGAGTTCTGGGCGCGGGTGCTGCCGCGTGTGCGGGAGCGATTCCCGGAGGCGTGGTTCAGCGGCGAGGTGATCCACGGCGACGCGGCGGCGATCGTCCGCGCGTCGACGATGGACTCCACCACGCAGTACGAACTGTGGCAGGGCATCTGGCACGGCATCGCCGACCGGAACTGCCACGAGCTGGCGCACGCGCTGGAACGACACGACGCGCTCCTCGAGACGTTCGTCCCGACCACCTTCGTCGGCAACCACGACGTCACGCGCATCGCGAGCGCCGTGGGGGACCGGTTCGTCGGGCACGCGGCTGCGGTCCTCTTCACGGTGGCGGGCACGCCGATCGTGTGGGCGGGCGACGAGTACGCGTGGACCGGGGTGAAGGAGGAGCGCGTCGGCGGCGACGATGCCGTCCGCCCGGCGTTCCCCGACGCTCCGCCGGCACCGGACACGACGACGCACACGTACGAAGCCCTCGTCGCCCTCCGGCGGCGGAACCCCTGGCTGCACCGAGCGCACACCGACGTGGTGCACCTGACGAACACCGCCCTCGTGCTGCGCACGGCGACCGCGGACGCGGTCGTGGTGACCGCCCTGAACCTGTCGGACGACCCCGTCGAGCTGCCCGTGGCCGACGCGACGCGGGTGGAGGCGGGCGGCGGTGCCGTGGCGGACGGGACCGTGCGCCTCCCGTCCGCCGGCTGGGCCGTCCTGACCCGCGCCTGACCCTCACGCCACACCGCGAAAGCGACAGATTCCCGCGGATGTCCAGCGGGAATCTGTCGCTTTCGCGGAAGGGGGAACGACGGCTACTTGCGCGCGGACGCCGCCCGGCGCTTGTTGAACACGTCGAACGCGACGGCGGCGAGCAGCACCAGGCCCTTGATGAGCGACTGGAACTCCGTGCCGACGCCGAGGATCGACATGCCGTTGTTCAGGATCCCGATGATGAGACCACCGACGATGGCGCCGGGCACCGTGCCGATGCCGCCCGTGACCGCTGCGCCACCGATGAACACCGCGGCGATGGCGTCGAGCTCGAAGCCGTTGCCAGCGCTCGGCGACGCGAGGTTGAGCTGCCCCGTGAACACCACGCCCGCGAGCGCCGAGATCACGCCCATGTTGACGAACAGCAGGAACGTGACGCGCTTCGTCTTCACACCCGACAGCTGCGCGGCCAGTGCGTTGCCGCCGATCGCGTAGATGTGTCGGCCGAACACCGCGCTCCGCATCACGAGCGAGTACACGACCACGAGCACGCCGAGGATGACGAGCACGATCGGGGTGCCGTTGTAGCTCGCGAGCAGCAGCGCGACGTACATGACGAGCGCGACGGTGAACACGAGCTTCGTCAGGAACCAGGCGAACGGCTCGTCCTCGAGCTGGTACTTGCGACGGGTCGCCCGACCGCGGAACGCCGTGAGGACGAGGACCGCGGCGGCGACGATGCCGAGGATCATCGTCAGCGGTTCGTAGCCGGAGCTGCCGAACGCCGGCAGGAAGCCGGAGCCGAGCGAGCGGAAGCCCTCAGGGAACGGCGAGATCTGCTGGTTCTGCAGGGCGATCTGGGCCGCACCGCGGAAGGCGAGCATGCCCGCGAGCGTGACGATGAACGCGGGGATCCCGAAGTACGCGATCCAGAACCCCTGCCACGCGCCGACGAGGGCACCGATGACCAGGCAGAGCACGACCGCGACGGGCCACGGCACGTGCCACTGCGTGATCATCACGCCGGCCATGGCGCCGGTGAAGGCAACGACGGACCCCACGGACAGGTCGATGTGGCCGGCGATGATGACCATGACCATGCCGATGGCGAGGATCAGGATGTAGCTGTTCTGGACGATCAGGTTCGAGACGTTGATCGGGGCGAGGGTGATCCCGCCCGTCGTCACCTGGAAGAAGATGACGATGACGATCAGCGCGATGAACAGGCCGATCTGTCGGAGCTGCCCGGTGAGGTAGCCGGCGGCGGACTTAAGCGCGTTCATTGACAGGGGTCTCCCGTTCCTGGGTCATGTACTGCATGAGGACCTCGGGCGTCGCCTCCGCGCGGGGGACGTCGGCCGTGATGGTGCCCTCGGAGAGCGTGTAGATGCGGTCGCAGATGCCGAGCAGCTCCGGGAGCTCGGAGGAGATGACGATGATCCCCTTCCCCTGGTCCGCGAGCGCGTTGATGATCGTGTAGATCTCGTACTTCGCGCCGACGTCGATGCCACGGGTCGGCTCGTCGAGGATGAGCACGTCCGGGTCGGCGTACATCCACTTCGACAGGACGACCTTCTGCTGGTTCCCGCCGGAGAGCTTGCCCGTGACGACGTTGACGTTCGGCGCCTTGATGTTCATGTTCTTCAGGAACTGCCGGGCGACCGTGGTCTCCTGCGAGCCGTTCACGAAGCCCCACTCGGCGAGCTTGCCGAGCGCGGAGCCGGAGATGTTCCGCTTGATGTCGTCGAGCAGGTTCAGGCCGTAGCGCTTCCGGTCCTCGGTCGCGTAGGCGATGCCGTGGTCGATCGCCTGCGACACCGTGTGGGTCTTGATCGGTTCGCCGCGCTTGTACACGGTGCCGCTGATCCCGATGCCGTACGAGTGCCCGAACACGCTCATCGCGAGCTCGGTCCGTCCGGCGCCCATGAGTCCGGCGATGCCGACGATCTCGCCCTCGCGGACGTTGAGGCTGGCCTGGTGGATGATCTCGCGGGACGCGTCGAGCGGGTGGTGGACGGTCCAGTCCTCGATCCGCAGGAGCTCCTCGCCGACGTTCGACTCGTGCTCCGGGTAGCGGTTCGACAGGTCGCGGCCGACCATGCCCCGGATGATCCGGTCCTCGGAGACCTCGCCCCCGTGCATGTCGAGCGTCTCGATCGTCTGCCCGTCGCGGATGATCGTGACCTTGTCCGCGATCGCCTTGATCTCGTTGAGCTTGTGGCTGATGATGATCGCCGTCATGCCCTCGGCCTGCAGCGACCGGATGAGGTCGAGCAGGTGTGCCGAGTCGTCGTCGTTGAGCGCCGCGGTCGGCTCGTCGAGGATGAGCAGCTTCACGCGCTTCGAGAGCGCCTTCGCGATCTCGACGAGCTGCTGCTTGCCGACGCCGATGTCGACGATCTTCGTGACCGGGTTGTCCTTCAGCCCGACGCGCTCCAGGAGCGCGGCGGCCTCGAGGTTCGTCTTGTTCCAGTCGATGAAGCCGCCGGACGACCGCTCGTTGCCGAGGAAGATGTTCTCCGCGATCGACAGGAACGGGCTGAGCGCGAGTTCCTGGTGGATGATCACGACGCCGGATGCCTCGGAGTCGTTGATGCTCGAGAACGACACGGGGGACCCGTCGAGCAGGATCTCGCCCTCGAACGTGCCTGCGGGGTAGACCCCGGACAGGACCTTCATGAGCGTGGACTTGCCGGCGCCGTTCTCGCCGCAGATCGCATGGACCTGGCCGCGCTCGACCTCGATCGAGACCCCCTGCAGGGCCTTGACGCCGGGGAACGTCTTGGTGATGTCACGCATCTCGAGGATGGTGTCCGTCACGTCGACCGCCTTCCGTAGTGCGCGCGGTGCGCGCGAGTGGAGACGGATGGGAGGCGCGGTGCGGGCTGGCACCGCGCCTCCTGTCCGTCGGGTGGTCAGGACCTACTTGAGGTCGGCTTCCGTGTAGTACCCCGAGTCCACGAGGACCTTCTGGTAGTTCTCCTTGGTCACCACGGTCGGCTGGAAGAGGAAGGTCGGGACGACCTTCACCTTGTTGTCGTACGTCGTCGTGTCGTTGACCTTCGGCTTCTTGCCGGAGAGCAGGTCCTCGGCCATCGACGCCGACTTCTCGGCGAGCTGGCGGGTGTCCTTGTAGATCGTCGAGTACTGCTGACCGGCGATGATCGACTTCACCGATGCCTGCTCGGCGTCCTGACCCGTGATGGTCGGGAGCGGACGGTCGGACGTCCCGTAGCCGGCGCCCTGGAGCGCCGAGATGATGCCGATCGACATGCCGTCGTACGGGGAGAGCACGCCGTTCAGCGTGGTGCCGCCCGAGTACGACTTCGCGATGAGGTTCTGCATGCGGGCCTTGGCGGTCGCCGGGTCCCACTGCAGCGTGGCGGCCTGCGTGAAGCCGTCCTGGCCGGAGCCGATCTTCAGCGTGCCGTCGTCGAGGTACGGCTTGAGGGTCTTCATCGCGCCGTTGAAGAAGAACGTGGCGTTGTTGTCGTCGGGCGAGCCGGCGAAGACCTCGATGTTGAACGGACCCTTCTCGCCGGTCTTCTTGCCGTCGGCGTCGAGGAGACCGAGGCCGGTCAGCAGCGAGTTCGCCTGGTCGACACCGACCTTCTCGTTGTCGAACGACACGTAGTAGTCGACGTTCTTGTTGCCGGTGAGCAGGCGGTCGTACGAGATCACCTTGATGCCGGCCTTCGCGGCGGCGTCGAGCTGGTCGGAGAGCGACCCGCCGTCGATGGACGCGACGATGAGGACCTTCGCGCCCTTCGTGATCATGTTGCTGACCTGCTGGACCTGCTGCGGGATCTTGTTGTCCGCGTACTCCAGGTCGACCTTGTAGCCGGCCTTCTCCAGGTCGGCCTTGACGGCGTTCCCGTCCTTGATCCAGCGCTCGGAGACCTTGGTCGGCATGGCGACGCCGACGAGGGCGCCCTTGTTGTCGCTGCTGCTGCCCCCGCTGTCGGTGGAGGCGCGTCCGCCGGCCGAGCAACCGGCCAGGGCGATGGCGATGCCGAGGGCTGCGACGCCCGCGACGATCCTGCGCTTCATCATCGAAGTACCTCTTGTTCCTCTCGCGTCGTCCTCGACGCGCTCGGTGTGCCACACGGCTGCACTGCCGGTGTCTGCTCTGAGTGAGCGCTCACATCTTGGGCGTTGTGTACCGCCCTGTCAACTCTTCGTGACCGATTCGCGATGTGGTCGTGATCGCCACCCTGCGCGGTACGGTGTCCGGGTGACGACCACCACGGCCGCGAGCGGCAAGGGGCGCAAGGCCCCGACGATCTTCGACGTCGCCGAGCGTGCAGGGGTCTCACACCAGACCGTCTCCCGGGTGATCAACGGTGATCCGACCGTCCGCGACGGCTTCCGGTCCCGTGTGACCACGGCGATCGCTGAGCTCGGGTACCGCCCGCGTGCTGCTGCTCGGGCGCTCGCCGGCGGGCGCAGCAAGGCCCTCGGACTGGTGACGGCGGGCGACGCGCTCTACGGACCGTCGAGCACCGCGATCGGCTTCGAGCGCGCGGCTCGGCACGCCGGGTACCACGTGCTGCTCTCGACCCTGCCGGAGGACCCGCGTCCGTCCGACCTGTCGGGGGCGCTCACGACGCTCCTGGCGCAGGACGTCGCCGCGATCGTGCTCGTCGCCGCCGACAACCGGGTGCTCGACGCCCTCGCGTCGCTGGCCGTCCCGGTCCCGGTGCCGGTCGTCGTCTCGAACGCCGTCCAGCGGGACGCACCGACGGTCGGCCCCCTGACCGCTGCCGTCGCCGCGGTCGCGATCGACCAGGTCGCGGGGACCTCGATGGCGATGCAGCACCTGTTCGACCGCGGCCACCGGCGCATCGTGCACGTCACCGGACCGACCGTCTCGCAAGAAGCCCAGGTGCGCCGCGCGACCTACGTGCGGCTGATGGAGTCGTCCGGTCTCGAGCCGGTCGTCCTCGACGGCGACTGGACCCCGGCGAGCGGGTTCGCGGCCGCGCGGTCCCTCGACACGACGGCCGTCGACGCGGTGTTCTGCGGGAACGACCAGATGGCGCTCGGGGTCCTGCACGCCTTCGCCGACGACGGGCTCCGCGTGCCGGACGACATCGCCGTCGTGGGCTTCGACGACATCCCCGAGGCGGCGCACTTCACGCCGCCGCTGACCACCGTGCGGCAGGACTTCCGGGCGATGGGGGAGCAGGTGCTGGCGACCGTCAGGTCCCTGGTGGAGGGTGAGCCGCTCGACGAGATCCTGCTCCAGCCGTCGCTCGTGGTGCGCCGGAGCGCCTGAGTCCCGCGGCCCCGCCAGGGGTCTAGCCCTTGAGTGCTCCCGATGACAGGCCGGCAACGTAGAACCGCTGCAGGCCGACGTAGAGCGCGATGCACGGGATCATCGCCACGACCGACCCCGCCACCAGGTTGCCGTACGACACCTGCCCGTACGCACCCGTCTGCAGGTTCAGCAGCGCGACCGGCAGCGTGTACAGCGAGTCCTTCGTGAGGAACGTCAGCGCACCGAGGAACTCCGTCCACGACGCCAGGAACGCGTAGAGCGCCGCGGTCGCCGCACCGGGCAGGAGCAACGGACGGAGCACCGACACGACGACCCGGAAGCGGGACGCCCCGTCGACGAACGCCGAGTCCTCGAGGTCGGGCGGGATCGACTCGAACGCGTTGCGCATCACGAACACCCCGAACGGCAGGTTCACCGTCGTGTAGAACAGCACGAGCCCGAGCAACGAGTTCGTCAGCCCCATCGCGTTCATCTCGAGGTACAGCGGCGTCAGGATCGCCTGGAACGGCACCATCATCGTCAGCAGCACCAGTCCGAACACCAGGCCGGACCCGCGGAACCGGAAGCGTGCGAACCCGTAGCCGGCCATCGTCGCGAGCACGGCGGTCAGGACGGCCGTGCAGACGGACACGATCACCGAGTTCAGCAGGCCGGTCAGCAGGTGCGAGGACGACCCGAACACGGCGGCGAAGTTCTCCCAACCGAGCCGGAAGAACGTCGCGGGGTCGGGGGCCGAGGTGATCACGGCCTCGGACTGGAACGCCCGGAGGATCGACCAGACGAGCGGGACCCCGAACACCAGTGCGGAGCCGACGCCCGCGATGGCGTAGAGCGTGCGCTTCACCGCGGTGTCGCGGGGGTGCTGCACGCTGCCCTGGTGGTGTCGACGACGTCCGCCGGGGTCCGTCGTCAGCGTCCGGGTCGACAGGTCGGGACCGGGAGCGGCCGCACGGGTGGTCGTGGTGCTCATGGCGTCAGTCCTTCTCTCGGAGTGCCCAGAACTGGAACAGCGTGACGGCCGCGATGACGACCACCAGCGCGATCGACTCCGCGGTGGCGGCGCCGAGCTGCAGGTTCACGAACCCACGGTTGTAGATGGCGTTGACGATGGTGGTGGTCTCGGTACCGGGGCCGCCTTGCGTCAGGATGTAGAACTGGTTGAACGCGAGCAGCGACCCGATGACCGAGATGATCACGCTCAGCGCGACGGTCGGCCGGATCATCGGGAACGTGATCATCCGTTCGGTCTGCCACCACGACGCACCCTCGAGCTGCGCCGACTCGTACACCTCGTCGGGGACGCCCTGCATCGCCGACATCAGCAGCACCATCGTCAGGCCGGAGACCGCCCAGACGACGAGCACGCAGATGAGCACCGTCGCGAGCGGGCCGTTCACCAGCCAGGCCGTCGTGCCGTCGGTGATGTGCAGCCAGCGCAGGACCATGTTGACCGCGCCCGAGGTCGGCTGCGCCTCGAGCACGAGCATGAAGCTCAGGGTCGTCAGCCCGACGACGTACGGCAGGAAGAACACCGTCCGGAGGACCGTCGAGCCACGTCGCCGCGCGCGGACGAGCACCGCGAGGAAGTACCCGAGCACCAGGATCGGCACGGTCACGATCGCCGTGTACAGCAGCGTGTAGCCGATCGCGTGCACGAACGTCGGGTCCTGGAACAGCGTCGCGTAGTTCTGCAGGCCGATGAACCGGTACGGGCCGATCAGCGGCCAGTTCGTGAACGAGATGTAGAGCGCGAAGAGCAGCGGCGCCAGCACGAACACGGCGACGAACGCGATCGCCGGCGTGACGAGCAGCGCGCCCGTGCGTGGCGGGTGGGTGAGCGAGTTCCGGGACGGGGCACGGCCCCGGCCGAGCGGGCGTCGTCCGACGGACGAACGCCGAGCGGAGATGGTCGACATGGCATGCACCTCACTGTGCAGAGCGGAGCAGGACGGAGCGGAGCAGGACGGAGAAGGGGCGGTCAGGCCTGGACCTGGTCGAGGATGCGCTGGTAGTCGGACTGCGCGGTCCGCATCGCAGCCGAGACCCCGGCACCGAACACGGCCTCGCGGAACATCGCGAAGTACGGCGACGACGGCTGGTTGACGAGCAGGTTGTACGCGAGGGTCTGCGGCGCGTAGCCCTTGTCGATGGCGTCCAGCGGGCCGTACGCCAGCGGGAACTGCTTCCGGTACGCGGGCGTCGCGGCGTCGGCCCTGGTGGGGAAGTACCCGCCGTTCGGCAGGAGCTGCTGCTGCTCGAGCGAGTTCGCGTACTGCATGAACGCCCACCCGCCCGACGGGTTCGCGGCACCGTTCGGGATGCACATGTTGTCGCCGCCGTCGAAGAACGACCGCCGGCCGTCGGCGCTCGGGATGAGCACCGTCTGCATCTTGGCGCGCATCGCCTTCGTCGCCGCTGGTACGGCCGCGCCGTACGAGGTCGGCATGATCCCGACCTTGCCCGCCCGGAAGTCAGCACCCCACGTCGTCCCCGCGTCGGAGTACGTCGCGCGGCTGAGCACGCCGTCCTTCCAGAGCTGCCGGTAGAACTCGAGCATCTGCTCGAGGGCGGTGTTGCCCGTGATGTTCGCCTGCTGCTTCCCGACCTCGCCGGACATCATGTCGACGCCGGTGGCCCAGACGTGCGGCTGGGTGACGAACCCGATGATCCCGGCGGCGTTGCCGGAGATCGTCCACCCGTAGACGTCGTCGCCGAGCTTCCGGAGGCGCTTCGCCGCGTCGAGCAGGGTGGCGAGGTCCTTCGTGGACTCCGCCACGTCGAGCCCGGCGCGGTCGAACAGCTCGGTGTTCACGAACAGCTGCGAGTTGTCCGCCAGGTACGGCAGTCCGTAGAGCCGGTCGCGGTACTCCAGCAGGCGGAGGTGCCCGGTCGAGAGCTCGTCGTAGTAGTCGAGCCCCTTCACCACGTCGGTCAGGTCGGCGAACGCCTCGCGGAAGATGAACAGCTGCGAGTTGATGTCGTCGAGGTCGACGACATCCGGCGGCTCGCCGCCGCGGATGGCGGTCGCGAGCTTCGTCACGTACTGCCCGTCCGGCACCGGGGTCAGTTCGACCTGCAGGTCCGGGTGGCTCTTGTTGAAACCGGCGACCGCGCTGGTCAGGCCGGCCTGGGTCGCGGCGCGGCACCAGACGTGGACGGTGCCCGTCGCCTTCCGGCCGAAGCCGGCGACCTGCGCGTCGACCTTCGGCAGGGTGCCGGAGCACCCCGCCAGGGCGAGTGCGGCCCCGCCGGCGAGGCCGCCGACGAGGAACCCTCTGCGGTCCACGACGTCACCGGGCGCTCAGCGGGAGCCACACCCGCATCGGGACGGCGCCGCGGTTGGCCCAGGCGTAGTACGGGATGGCGACGGCCGTCACGGACTGGAGGCCGGGGTCGGCCCCGCGGTCAGCCGTCGCGTCGTCGACGCTGGTCGCGGTGCGGGCGTCACCCGGGCCTCCCGTGCGGCCCGCGGTGGCGAGACGGCGGTACGGCCAGGCCGGCTGCGCGTGCTCCGCCGGCGCGTGCGCCGGGACGCGGAGCGTGACGATCCCGTCCAGGAGGTCGTCGCGACGTTCCTCGGTGATGGCCGCGTCGGCGTCGAGCGTCAGGTCGTCGACGGTGAAGCCGTCCTGGTCGGGCTGCTCGACCGCGTAGACGAGCGGGCCCCGTTCGATGGCGACCTGCCCGCGTGCCGCGTCGATGCGCGCGTCGGCGACGAAGCGGTGCGGGGTCGTGTCGAAGGTGATCTCGACGGTGTCGCCGGTGTGCCACGTGCGCTCGATGGTGTGCTGGGTCCCGGGCTCCGGGTGCTGCGTCTCGCCGTCGATCGTGACCGTCGTCGTGTCGGACCACGCCGGGACCCGCAGGCCGAGGGCGAGCGGGCCGTCTTCGGTCACGGTCACACGGACGGCTCCGTCGTGCGGGTACCCGGTCTCGATCGTCACGGGGCCCAGGTCGGCGGTCGCGTACTGGTGCACCTGCAGGCCGCCGTCGGTCGCGGTCGCCAGGTACCCATCGAGGCTCGCGAACGTCCGCATGATGTTCGGCGGGCAGCACGCGCAGTCGAACCAGCCGCGGCGGCCGTGCGCGGGGGAGCGGTTCTCGTCCGCGTGCGCGTGGTCCCGGTGCTGGAGCGGGTTGACGTAGAAGTACTCGGTGCCCGCGAGGCTCACACCGGGCAGGAACGCGTTGTACAGCAGGCGCTCGACGGCGTCCGCGTACTCGGGCTTGCCGGTCGCGAGGAGCAGCCGCCATGCCCACTGGATCCCGCCGATCGCGGCGCAGGTCTCGGCGTAGCCACGGTCGGTGGGGAGCTCGTACGGGTCGCCGAACGCCTCCCAGTCCCACCGGGCACCGAGCCCGCCCGTGATGAACGCCTTCGTCGCCATCATGTCCGCGAACTGGCCCTCACTCGCGGCGAGGAGCTCGGTGTCGCCGGTCTCGATCGCGACGTCCACGGCGCCGGCGGCCAGGTACACGGCACGGACGGCGTGCCCTTCCACCGTGGTGGCCGTCCGACTCGGGACCCGGTCGGAGAAGTACGTCGGCTCGCCGCCTGCACGCTCGATGATGCCGTGCCCGCGGGCGTCGACGAACCAGTGCGCCAGGTCCAGGTAGGCGCGGGTCCCGGTCTCGCGGTACAGCTCGACGAGCCCCATCTCGACGACGGGGTGGCCGTCGATGTCGCGTGCCTGACCGTCCCCGTCGCCGAACGTCCGCACCAGGTGGTCGGCGTTCTTCGTCGCGACGTCGAGCAGTGCGGTGTCGCCGGTTGCGCGGGACTGTGCGACCGCCGCCTGCATGAGGTGCCCGGCGCAGTACATCTCGTGGCTCCACTTGAGGTCCGTGTAGCGGGCACCGGCGAAGCGGACCTGCTGGACGGAGTCGATGTAGCCGTCGTCCGCCTGCGCCGCTGCGACGAGCGCGGTGACCTCCTGCTGCAGGGCTCGGAGGTCCTCGGCCGGGGCTCGACCGAGCTCCCACGCCACCGCCTCGAGCCACTTGTAGACGTCCGAGTCCATGAAGATCGGGCCGACGACGTCGCCGGACTCCGTCCCCGCGGCGATGCGGAGGTTCCGGAAGTTCCCGGCCGCCTCGAGCTGGCGGTACCCGTCGCGGATCGCGTCGGCACCGTTCCGCTCCTGCCGGAGTGCCCAGAAGCCGCCGGTGATCCGCGCGTCGCCGGACGGCAACGGGCGGAACGCGAGGTGCGCGTGGGTGGTCGGGAGGACCGGGGTCGCGGTGCGTGCGCGGTGCTCGGTCGCGAGCGTCGTGGTCATGTCGTCTCCTGGTGGTCATCGTCGACATCGTGCGGAAAACGGTTTCTGAAGCGTGACGCTACGACAGGTCCCGGCGGTGCGCAAGACCGAATTTCCGAGATCATCGTATGATCGTGATCTCGCTGCCGATCCGGAAAGGGGATTGCCGTGACACTGGAGCGTCCAGCGCGCATCACCGACGTCGCGGCGCTCGCCGGGGTGTCGATCGGCACCGCGTCGAAGGCCCTCAACGGGACCGGGCAGTTGCGCGACTCCACCCGCGAACGGGTGAAGGACGCTGCCGAGAAGCTCGGGTTCGTCGGGGACGCCCGGGCGCGGGCGCTCTCCTCCGGGCGGACCTACACCGTCGGGATGATCACCACGGACTCGTTCGGCCGGTTCTCGATCCCGGTGCTCCTCGGTGCCGAGGACGTCCTGTCCGCCGGGCAGATGGCCGTGCTGCTCTGCGACACCCGTGACGACCACGTCCGGGAATCGCACTACCTCCGCTCGCTCGTCGCGCGGGGCGTCGACGGCATCATCGTCACGGGACGGTCCGCGGACGCCAGGCCCCCGATCGACGTGTCGATCCCCGTCGTCTACGCGTTCACCCCGTCGACCGACCCTGCCGACGTGTCCGTGACGGTCGACGATGCGCACGGCGCCGGACTCGTCGCCTCCCACCTCGTGACCATCGGCCGGCGACGGGTCGCGATCGTCTCCGGTCCGGCGCGACACCGCTCGGCGTCGAGTCGTGTCTCCGGGGCGTCGGAGGTGCTCGGTTCACGACTCGTGGTGCCGCCGATGTACGGCGAGTGGTCCGAGCGCTGGGGGCGCCAGGCCGCTGACGTCCTGCTCCGCGGGGACGACGACGTCGACGCGATCGTGTGCGGCAGCGACCAGATCGCGCGCGGTGTGTGCGATCGGCTGCGCGAGGCCGGGCGGTCCGTGCCCGACGACGTCGCCGTCGCCGGGTTCGACGACTGGGACGTGATGGCGCTCGCGAGCCGTCCGCCGCTGACGACGGTGGACCTGCGCCTCGAGGAGCTCGGCCGGGTCGCCGGGCGGTCGCTGCTGGACCTGATCGACGGCGCCGCGCCGGAGTCCTCCGTCGTGACCCCGTCCCTCGTCCTCCGCGAGAGCACCCTCGGCGCCTGACGGCTGCCCGCCCTCGGCGCCGTGGCGGTGAGATCGCACTCTGTGTCGGTTCGGCGGCATCCAATCCGACACGAATTGCGATCTCGGCGCATGGGGTGACTTCGTGCGCGAGACGACGCGCACGACGCGGGACGGGATTGCGAGAGTGAGCGCTCACGTGCCAGGATGTGAGCGCTCACGAACGGACGACGAGGTCTCGGGAGGGAACCATGAGCGACGACCGCAGACACCAGGTCCTGGACGGGCGCACCACGCTCGGGATCGAGCTCGGATCGACCCGCATCAAGGCGTGCCTGATCGACGAGGACCTCGTCCCCATCGCCAGCGGCGACCACGAATGGGAGAACGCCTTCGTCGACGGGCGCTGGACCTACTCCCTCGACGACGTCGAGACCGGGCTCCGCGCCGCCTACGCCGCCCTGGTCTCCGACGTCGAGAAACGGTTCGGCGTCCGCCCCACCACGTTCCGCGCCCTCGGGGTCTCCGCGATGATGCACGGGTACCTGGCGTTCGACGCGTCGGGGGAGCTCCTCGTGCCGTTCCGCACGTGGCGCAACACCTCGACCGGCCCGGCGGCTGCGGCGCTCAGCGAGGCACTGTCCTTCACCATCCCGCTCCGCTGGTCGGTCGCGCACCTGTACCAGGCGGTCCTCGACGAGGAGCCCCACGTCGCCGAGGTCGCCGGCATCACGACCCTCGCCGGGTACGTCCACCGACGGCTGACCGGACGGAACGTGCTCGGCGTGGGTGACGCGTCCGGGATGTTCCCGATCGACCCGGCGACCAGGGACTACGACGCCGCCATGCTCCACACCGCCGACGGACTCGTCGGCCGGGACGTCAAGCAGCTCCTCCCCGATGTCCTCGTCGCCGGGCAGGACGCCGGCACGCTCACCCCCGAGGGTGCCGCCTGGCTCGACCCGACCGGCACGCTCGAGCCCGGCGTCCCGCTCTGCCCGCCGGAGGGCGACGCCGGCACGGGCATGGTCGCGACGAACGCGGTCGCACC
The DNA here is from genome assembly GCA_029959665.1 of Microbacteriaceae bacterium PS02333. GTDB lineage: Bacteria > Actinomycetota > Actinomycetes > Actinomycetales > Microbacteriaceae > Curtobacterium > Curtobacterium guangdongense. The sequence continues at coordinate 12,655 of JASCOI010000028.1, read as the reverse complement.
TCGAACGGGCAACGTCAGCGTCGGCACGAGCATCTTCTCGATGGTGGTCCTCGAGCACGCGATGACGACCCCGCACGAGGAGATCGACGTCGTCACGACCCCCGCGGGCGACGCCGTCGCGATGGTGCACTGCAACAACGGCGCGAGCGAGATCGCCGCGTGGGCCAGGGTGTTCGGCCGGTTCGCCGAGGCCGCGGGCAGCCCGCTCGACGTCGACCACGTCTACGCGACGCTGCTCGCCGAGGCCGAGCGGGCCGATCCGGACGCCGGCGGGCTGCTGTCCTACAACTACCTGGCGGGTGAACCGGTCACGCACGTCGAGGACGGTCGACCACTCCTGGTCCGTGGTGCCGGCAGTGCGTTCACGCTCGGCAACCTCGTCCGCGCCGAGGTGCAGGGTGCGTTCGCCACCCTCGCGATCGGCATGGACGTGCTCGCGGGCGAGGACGTCCGCGTCGACCGGATGACCGCGCACGGCGGGCTCTTCCGGACCCCTGGTGCCCCGCAGCGACTGCTCGCCGCCGCACTCCGCGTGCCCGTCGCGCTCGAGGAGACCGCCGGCGAGGGCGGCGCGTGGGGGATCGCGATCCTCGCGGCATACCTGGAGCACGCCTCGGCCACCGACCTGACCGAGTACCTGCAGACGCGGGTCTTCGCCGGGGACGCCGTGCACGTGGCGGACCCCGACGAGCGGGACGTCGAGGGCTTCCGTGCCTACCTCGAGCGCTTCCGAGCCGGGCTGCCCCTGCAGGCCGCGGCCGTCGCAGCCACCACCCGCGACGACGGCACCAGCCCCGACGACGACGCCACCACAGACGAACCCGAGACGACGGCCGGAGCCGAACCGAGCCTCCAGGCAGAGGAAGTGACCCGATGACGGAAGCAAGCGTCCACGACAGCGCCGTCCAGGAGGCCGTGGCCGCGACGCGGAGGCGCGTCGCCTCCCTGCACGGCGAGCTGGTCCGCTACGGACTCGTGATCTGGACCGGCGGCAACGTCTCCGAACGCGTGCCGGGCACGGACCTCTTCGTGATCAAGCCGAGCGGGGTGTCGAGCGACGACCTGACGCCCGAGAACCAGGTGGTCTGCACGCTCGACGGCGTGCCGGCGGACGGCTGGGGCAACGCCCACGGGCCGAGCTCCGACACCGCGGCACACGCGTTCGTGTACCGGAACATGCCAGAGGTCGGCGGCGTCGTGCACACCCACTCCACCTACGCGACCGCGTGGGCGGCCAGGGCCGAGGAGATCCCCTGCGTCATCACCGCGATGGCGGACGAGTTCGGCGGACCGATCCCGGTCGGCCCGTTCGCGATCATCGGCGACGACTCGATCGGCCACGGCATCGTCGAGACGCTCAGCGGGCACCGGAGCCGTGCGGTCCTCATGCAGAACCACGGCGTCTTCACGATCGGCCGCGACGCGAAGGACGCCGTCAAGGCAGCCGTGATGTGCGAGGACGTCGCCCGCACGGTGCACATCGCGAAGCAGGGCGGCGAGGTCGTGCCGATCGCCCCCGACGACATCGATCGACTCTTCGACCGCTACCAGAACGTCTACGGACAGAATCCCGAAGGAGCCATGCGATGACGCAGGTGGACCCGCAAGAAACGCTCGACAGCTACGAGATCTGGTTCCTCACCGGTTCGCAGGGCCTGTACGGCGAGGAGACCCTGCGCCAGGTCGAGGAGCAGAGCCGCGCGGTGCACGCCGAGCTGGCCCCGCACGTCCCGGTGAAGCTCGTCTGGAAGCCCGTGCTCAAGGACGCCGACGGCATCCGACGCGCCCTCATCGAGGCGAGCGCCGACGACACCGTCATCGGCGTGACCGCCTGGATGCACACGTTCAGCCCCGCGAAGATGTGGATCGGCGGCCTCAACGCGCTGACGAAGCCCCTGCTCCACCTGCACACCCAGGCGAACGTCGCGCTGCCGTGGGCGGACATCGACTTCGACTTCATGAACCTCAACCAGGCGGCGCACGGCGACCGTGAGTTCGGCTACGCCCTCGCACGCATGGGCGTCCGGCACGCGACGGCCATCGGGCACGTGTCCGACGAGCGCGTGCAGCAGCGGGTCGCGAACTGGAGCCGCGCGGCGGCCGGCGCAGCAGCCGTCCGTGACCTGAAGCTCACCCGGTTCGGCGACAACATGCGCTACGTCGCGGTCACCGAGGGCGACAAGACCGAGGCGGAGATCGAGCTCGGCGTGCAGGTGAACACGTGGGCCGTCAACGAGCTGGCCGCGGCAGTCGCCGCGGCGAGCGAGCAGGACATCGACGCGCTCGTGACCGTGTACGACCAGCACTACGACGTGGTCGACGAGCTCCGCGACGGCGGTGCGCGTCGTCAGTCCCTCCGCGACGGTGCCGCGATCGAGCTCGGCCTGCGCGCCTTGCTGTCGCAGAACGGGTCGGCGGCCTTCACCACGAACTTCGAGGACCTCGGGTCCCTCAAGCAGCTCCCCGGTCTCGCCGTGCAGCGCCTGATGGCCGACGGCTACGGCTTCGGCGCCGAGGGCGACTGGAAGACGGCCGTCCTGGTCCGCGCGATGAACGTCGCGGGCGCGGGGCTGCCGGGCGGCGCCTCCCTGATGGAGGACTACACGTACGACCTCACCCCGGGTGCGGAGAAGATCCTCGGCGCGCACATGCTCGAGGTCTCGCCGACGCTCACGTCGTCGCGTCCGACGCTCGAGATCCACGCGCTCGGCATCGGCGGCAAGGACGACCCGGTGCGCCTGGTCTTCACCGCCGACTCGGGCGAGGCCGTCGTGGTCGCGCTGTCCGACACCCGCGACGGCTTCCGCCTCACCGCGAACGTCGTCGACGTGGTCCCGCCGACCGAGGCGCTGCCGAAGCTGCCCGTCGGCCGGGCAGTCTGGGAGCCCCGTCCCTCGTTCCCCGTCGCCGCCGAGGCCTGGCTCACCGCCGGCGCCGCCCACCACACCGTCATGACGACGGCCGTGGGGCTGCAGGTGGTCGAGGACCTCGCCACGATCCTCGGCACCGAGTTCCTGGTCATCGACGAGCACACGACCTCCCGCGGGTTCCGCGACGAGGTGCGCGGGCAGCAGGTCTGGCACCGTCTCGACCGCGGGTTCTGACCGTACGATGAGCGACGTGATCGCGACGGAGCGGACCAACTGGGCGGGCAACGTCACCTACGGGGCATCGGCGCTGCTGCGGCCCACCTCGGTGGCGTCGCTGCAGGAGCTCGTCGCGTCGACCCCACGACTGACGGCGCTGGGGTCCACGCACTCGTTCAACACCATCGCGGACACCGACGCCGTCCAGGTCACGCTGTCCGACCTGCCGCCCGTGCTCGACATCGACACGGAGCGGCGGGTCGTCCGCGTCGCCGCCGGCATGACGCACGCGCAGGTGGCGTCCGGCCTGGAGGCTCGTGGCTGGGCCCTCGCGAACCTCGCGTCCCTGCCGCACATCTCCACGGCCGGGGCCGTCGCCACCGGCACGCACGGCTCCGGCGTGCGGAACCCCTCGCTGGCGCAGGCGGTGGTCGGGCTGGACGTGGTCCGTGCGTCCGGTGACGTGGTCCACGTGTCAGGGGACTCGCCCGACGGCGAGCTCGACGCGCACCGGGTCGCGCTCGGGGCACTCGGGATCGTGACCGCCGTGGAACTCGCGATCGAGCCCACGTTCCAGGTGGCCACGACCGTGCACCTCGACCTGCCGTGGGACGCCGTCGAGTCGCAGTTCGACGCGGTCATGTCGGACGCGTACTCGGTGTCGATGTTCACGTCGTTCGACGATCGTGGCGCACGACAGGTCTGGACGAAGCACCGCGTCGACGAGCCGGCACCGACGATCGACCTCGTCGCACTCGGTGCCAGGACCGCGACCGGCCCCGTGCACCCCGGGGAGAACGACCCGGCCGGCGTCACCGAGCAGGGCGGCGTCCCCGGCCCGTGGTCCGAGCGACTGCCGCACTTCCGGTCGTCGTTCACCCCGTCCACCGGTGCCGAGATCCAGGCGGAGTACCTGCTGCCCGCCGCAGCGGCGGTCCCCGCGCTCCGGGCGCTGCGTCCCCTCGCCGCCCTGTTCGGGCCGATCCTCATCGCCGCCGAGATGAGGACGGTCGCTCCGGACACCGCCTGGCTCGCACCCTCGTCCGAGCGGCAGTCGGTCGGCGTGCACTTCACGTTCCGCCGGGACGTCGAGGCCGTCGCCGCCGCGGTCGAGCGGATCGAGGACGTCCTCGCCCCGTTCGACCCGCGGCCGCACTGGGGGAAGGTCTCGGCCGCCACGCCGGAGCGCCTGCACGAGGCGTACCCCCACCTGGCGCGGTTCGCCGCGCTCGCCCGCGAACTCGACCCGGCGGGTCGGTTCCGCAACCCGTTCCTGGAGCGCGTGCTGGCCTGACGGAGCCGAGCCGGGCCTCCCGTCTGCCGTGTCGTGATCGTCGAGCCGGCCTACGTCACCCGGGTGAGCGCGTGGCCGAGGTCGCTCCGGTAGTAGAGGACGGCGCGGCCGTAGCGCGTGCGGTTGAGCAGACCACTGCGCTCGAGTACGCGGAGGTGCTGGTTGACGGCCGAGGTCGAGACGCCGAACCGCAGGGCGAGGTCCGTCGAGGATGCGGGCTCCCCGAGCTCCTGCAGCAACGCGGCCCTGGTCACCCCGAGCAGGTCGCGGACGGCTCCCTGGTCCGGGTGCGACGTCGTCGACCACATCGCTCCCTGCCCCCGCGCCGGGTACATGATCGTCGGGGGCAGATCATCGTCGATCGGCGTCGACGCCCGGACGACGAAGATCGACGGGACGAGCGTCACGCCCTCGCCCGACACCGGGCGGTCACGGGCGATCGGGCTCGAGAGCCGGACGTCGAGGTTCCTCCCGTCGAACCGCACCGAGTCGGACAGGCTGCGGAGGACGGTGCCGATCCCCTCGTGCGCCGCGATCCGACCGCGGTGCGTGATGTCGGACTGCATGACCGCGCGCATCCGGAGCCAGTACGGCGCGAAGCAGAGTCGCCAGGCGTCGGACAGGGCGTGCTGCAGGCGTTCGACGACGGCATCGTGCCGCCCGGTGAAGACCGCCGGGACGGTCCCGTGCACACGCTCGAGATCCGCGTGCAAGCGCGCCCGGGAGATCCGCCCGAGCACGGCGAGTTCGTCGTCGAACGACGTCAGGGGCGATTCCGGGCGCGGGTTCACGAAGTCGGCGACCCACCGCCGTTCGTCGACGAGTCCGAGCAGGACCTCGTCGTCGAGCAGCGGTCGCACGGCGGCGATCCCGTCGAGCCACGGGCGCTGCAGCGGGTAGCGCTCCGGTGCCCGGAAGGCCCGCAGTCCGAGTCCGAGTTCGGACAGCGGCGAGATCCCGAACCGGACCGTCGACACGTCGCTCGCCTCGAGCTGGTAGCGGATCATGAAGCACCAAGCTACATCGATTTGTCCGCGTCACGATCTCCGACAGAACGGAGGGGTGAGCAGCAGCACGGCAGTCCCAGAGGTCCCGATCCGCACGATGATCCGGCGGGACGACACCCTCCGACGACTCCTCGTCGTGACCGTCGTCGACATGGTCGGGCGCGGGGCCTTCTTCACGCTCACCGCGCTGTACCTCACGACCATCGTCGGCATCCCCGCGGTGACGGTCGGCCTCGCGCTCACCGTCGCGGGAGCGGTCGGCGTCGTCAGCTCGCTCGGGTTCGGGCACCTCGCCGACCGCTGGAGCTCGCGGCGGATGCTCGTCTGGTTGCACCTCGTCCAGGGCCTCGCGCTCGTCGGGTACGTCCTCGTCCAGGACCTGCCGACCCTCGTGGTCACCGCCTCGATCGTCACCCTCGCGCAGCAGGGCGGTTCCTCGGTCCGGTCCGCCGCGATCGGGCGGGCGTTCGTCGGCGGCGATCGCGTCCGGGTCAGGGCGACCCTCCGCACCGTCACGAACGTCGGCATCGCCGCCGGGACGGCACTCGCGGCCATCCCGCTCGCGATCGGGACGGGGACGGCCTACCGCGTCGCGATGATCGCCGCCGGTGTGCTCTTCGTGACCTCGGCGTTCCTGCTGCTCGGCCTCCCTGGCAGTCGGGTCGACGCCGCGCCGGCCGAGCGGACCGAGACGGGGTCGATCGTCCGACCCGTCCGCGTCGGACGGTCGCCGTACCGTGACGTCCGCTTCCTCGGCGTGACCGCGCTGACCGGGGTGTTCGGCATCCAGTTCGGGCTGTTCGAGGTCGCCGTCCCGCTCTGGGTCGTCGGCCACACCATCGCGCCGGACGTGCTCGTCTCGCCGCTGCTCCTCGTCAACACCGCGGTCGTCGTCGCGCTGCAGGTGCGGATGAGTCGGGGAACCGGCACGATCGCCGGTGCCGGGCGGGCGATGGCGCACGCCGGGTGGTTGATGGCGGTGGCGTGCGGACTGTGGGCCGCGGCGGGCTGGATCAGGGGCGACGACTGGCTGCCGGTGGCGATCGCCGGCGCCGTACTCGTCGTTGCGGCGCTCGTGCACTCGTTGGCGGAGATCACGTCGAGTGCGGCGGGGTGGAGCCTGAGCTTCGAGATGGCTCCGGCCGATCGTGTCGGTGCCTACCAGGGCGTGTACGGCACCGGGTACGCGGTGGGTGCGATGGTCGCTCCGGCCGTCGTGACCCTGACGGCGATCGACCTCGGCGCCATCGGGTGGGCGGTGCTCGCGGCGATGTTCCTCGGGTCGGCGCTCGGGACGGCGGCGATCGCCCGTCGCGCGGCTCGCACGGCCGCCTGATCGACGAGGAGTGGCCGCGCCGCTGGCTGCGGCGCGACCACCCGTGTCACTGGCCCCTGCGGGAGACGTCGTACAGGAACCGGGCCAGGGTCACGAGCAAGCTCGCGATCCCCAACCACGGCACCTGACGCCTGGGCCGGTGCTCGTCGTCGTGCGACATCGAGGACCTCCTGGTGTCGTCGCCGGCGGACACGAGGAGCAGTGGGCCAGGGGTGTGGAGCCGACCGGGGTCGGCTACACTTGCACCCGAGCGAAGAACTCGGGGGAAGTGTTTGTTCCCCTGGCTCTCCACTCGGAGAGCGAATCGAAGCCCGGGCCTGTTGCTGCAGTCCCGGGCTTCACGCATTCGCCCTGGGCTCGCGATCCGGCGGTGTCGCGGTCCCGCGAGCCAGCCCACCGAAACTGGAGTATCAGCCCGACTGCCGTGGATCGGGAATGCCCTGCAGTACCAGACGACTTGGATTGTTTCGTCGTGCGTCGTCGCCGTGTGCCCGGTGTCCCGCCCGGTGCCAGGATGGACGCCGCCACAGCCGTACCGCAGCAGCAACCCCCACGAGGAGCACCACCGTCATGAGACGCCCGAAGCGCCTGACCATCACCGCGGCCGTGGCCGCAGCCGCAGCCCTGGTCCTCACCGGCTGCTCGGGCGGGGGCGCCTCGGACGACGCGTCGGCCGGCACCAGCAAGGGCGGCACGCTGAACATCCTCACGACGCAGACCGCGGTGCACCTCGACCCCGCGACGAGCCAGAACCTCAACATCACGACGCTCGGCCTGGTGCTCCGCCGCCTGACCGCGTGGGACGTCCAGCCCGGCAAGACCGCCAAGGTGGTCCCGGACCTCGCGACGAACACGGGCGACTCGAGCGACGGCGGCAAGACCTGGACGTACCACCTCAAGAAGGGGCTGGAGTTCCAGGACGGCACGCCGATCACCACGAAGGACATCAAGTGGGGGATCGAGCGCTCGTTCGCGCCGACCCTCACCGGTGGGCTGAGCTACCACAAGTCACTGCTCGTCGGCGGGGCCGACTACAAGGGCCCGTTCGACGGCAAGAGCCTCGACAGCATCGAGACCCCCGACGACTCCACGATCGTGTTCAAGCTGAACGCGGCGTACGGCGACTGGCCGTGGCTCGTGTCGATGCCCGCGTTCGCCCCGGTCCCCGAGGGTGACGGCACCGACACCGGCGCGTACGACGCCAAGCCGGTCGCGTCGGGCCCGTACCAGGTCGAGTCGAACCAGCAGGGCTCGCAGATCACGCTGGTCCGGAACAAGTCCTGGAGCGCGAAGACGGACGACGTCCGCACGGCGGGTCCGTCGAAGGTCGTGTTCAAGGAGAGCCAGGACCCGTCGACGGTCACCCAGACGCTCATCGCCGACAACGGTGACGCGAAGAACTCCTTCGGCGCCACGTACCTCGGAGCGGCCGAGCTGAACCAGGTCCGGTCGAACCCGGCAGCGCAGGACCGCCTCGCGACGTCGAAGGCCGGCCCGATCAACTACATGGCGATCAACACGCAGAAGGACTCCCTCAAGGACCTCCAGGTGCGCAAGGCGCTGCAGTACGCGGTGGACAAGAAGTCGTACCGGATCGCAGCTGGTGGCGCGCTCGCCGGCACCTACGCGTCGACCCTGATCACCCCGGGCATCGCCGGGCGTCAGGACTACGACCTGTACAAGCCGGGTCCGACGGGTGACGTGGCCAAGGCGAAGAAGCTCCTCGCCGACGCCGGTGTCAAGGACCTGAAGCTCACGCTCGTGACGCAGAACGACTCGTCGAACCTCGCCGAGGCGCAGGCCCTGCAGGCTGGTCTCAAGCGGGCCGGCATCACGGTGACGCTGAAGCCGCTCGACATCGACTCGTTCTACACGGCGACGACCGACGGCAGCGACTTCGACCTCGCGCTGTTCAGCTGGCAGCCCGACTTCCCGAGCGCGAACGCCAACATCCAGCCGCTCTACGCGTCGTCGGAGATCGGCGACGGCGGCTACAACGTGTCGAAGTACAGCAACCCCGAGGTCGACGCGCTCATCGAGAAGGCCACGGGCACGATCGACCAGAAGGCCGCGCAGAAGCTCTGGGCCGAGGCGGACGAGAAGATCATGGCCGACGCCCCGATCGTCCCCTTGACCTATGCGAAGCAGTCGTTCCTCGCCGGGTCGAACGTGCAGAACTTCCAGATCGCGGACTTCCCGGCGTACCCGAACTACCTCAAGGTCTCGCTCGGCAAGTGACCGATCCGATCCTGCAGGTCGAGGGGCTCCACGTCGCGTTCGGCGACGCGGAGCCCGTCGTCCGTGACGTCTCCTTCGACCTGACACCCGGTCGGGTGCTCGCCCTCGTGGGGGAGTCCGGTTCGGGCAAGTCCGTCAGCGCCATGAGCGTGCTCGGCCTCCTGCCGCCGCAGGCACGCGTATCCGGCAGCATCCGCTTCCGCGGTGCCGAGCTCGTCGGCGCATCCGTCGACGACCTCCGTGCGGTCCGCGGTGCCGGCATCGGCGTGGTGTTCCAGGAGCCGATGAACTCCTTCACCCCGGTCCTGTCGATCGGCACGCAGATCGCCGAGGCCGTCAGGGCGCACCCGCGTGGGCTCGATCGTGCCGCGGTGTCGGAACGCATCGACGAGCTGCTCCGGTCCGCCGGGCTCGCCGACCCGGAGCGCATCCGGAAGGCGTACCCGCACGAACTCTCCGGCGGGCAGCTGCAGCGCGCGATGATCGCGATGGCGCTCGCCGGTGACCCGGTGGCACTCATCGCGGACGAGCCGACGACGGCGCTCGACGTCACGGTGCAGGCGGGCATCCTCGACCTGCTCCGCACGCTCTGCCGCGAGCGTGACCTGGCCGTGCTGCTGATCACCCACGACATGGGTGTGGTCGCTGACGTCGCCGACGAGGTCCTCGTGATGCGCCGCGGCGAGCCCGTCGAGCACGGCGCGGTCGACGCGCTGTTCCGCGCGCCACAGGCCGCGTACACGCGCGCCCTCTTGGCAGCCGTCCCCGCTTTGGAGGCTCGCCCCGCGTCCGCCCCGCCGCCCACGGACGGGACCGACGGGGCGGAGGGCAGCCGAGCCTCCCGTCCGGTGGTCGCGCGGATGCGCGACGTCGCGGTCCGGTACGACCGCCGGGGTGCGCCGACCGTCTCCGGGATCGATCTCGAACTGCGGGCGGGCGGGACGCTGGGTCTCGTGGGGGAGTCCGGTTCCGGCAAGTCGACCATCGGGCGGGCGCTCGCCGGTCTGGTGCCGGTCGTCGCCGGCGCCGTCGAGGTGGACAGCAGCGACCTCCGTACGGCACGTGGCCGGCGGCTGCGCGAGATCCGGAGCCGTGTCGGGATCGTCTTCCAGGACCCGGCGTCGTCCCTCAATCCGCGGCAGACCATCGGGTGGAGCATCGCCGAGCCGCTGCTCGTGCACGGCGTCTCCGCGGCGGACCGGACGAGCCGTGTGCACGACCTCCTCGTCGCCGTGCAGCTCGACCCGGCGTGGGCGGAACGCTTCCCGCACGAACTCTCCGGGGGACAGCGGCAGCGTGTCGCCGTCGCCCGTGCCCTCGCTCTGCGTCCGGCGCTCGTGATCGCCGACGAGCCGACCTCGGCGCTCGACGTGACAGTCCAGGCCGCCGTGCTCGAGCTGCTCTCGTCGCTGCAGGACGAGTTCGGGTTCGGGATGCTGCTCGTCAGCCACGACCTCGCGGTGGTGCGGCAGCTCGCCGACGAGGTCGTCGTGCTCCACGACGGCCGCATCGTCGAACGCGGCGACACGTCGACCGTGCTGGACGACCCGCAGGAGGACTACACCCGTATGCTGCTCGCCGCCGCGCCCGTGGCCGACCCCGCACGCCAGGCCGCCCGACGGGACGCGTGGCGTGCGTTGACCGGAGGTGTCGCATGACCGCGAACGTCGTCGACCGGCCCGTCGCCACGTCCGGCGCCCGTTCGACCGGGTTCCGTGCGGTGGTCCGTCGTGTCCGGCAGGACCGTTGGGCCGTCGCATCGGCGATCGTCATCGTGGTGTTCCTCCTCGTCGCCGTGTTCGCGCCGGTGATCGCCGCGATCAGCGGGCAGGACCCGTACTCGTACAACATCAACGCGCTCAACTCGTTCGGTGCGCCCCGTGGTGCGCTCGGCGGGGTGAGCGGCACGCACTGGTTCGGCGTCGAGCCGTTGACCGGGCGGGACCTCTTCGCGATCGTGACGTACGGTGCGCGGACGTCGCTCGGGATCGGGCTTGCGGCGACGGCCATGTCGCTGGTCATCGGGGTGCTCGTCGGTGTCACGACCGGGTTCTTCGGCGGCTGGTACGACCGGGTGCTCTCCCGCGTCGTCGACGTCATGTTCGGGTTCCCGTCCCTGGTCTTCATGATCGCCCTCACCGCGATCGTGCCGACCTCGTTCCCGAAGCCCGTGCTGGTCGTGCTCGTCATCGGGTTCTTCGGCTGGCCGTCGGTCGCCCGCGTGATCCGCGGGCAGACGATGTCGCTCCGTACCCGCAACTACGTCGTCGCGTCGACCGCGCTCGGGGCCGGCCGCTGGCACGTGATCCGGACGCAGCTCCTGCCGAACCTCGCCGCGACGATCACTGTCTACGCGACGATCTCGATCCCCTCGATGATCGGTGCGGAGGCGGCGCTGTCCTTCCTCGCCGTCGGGGTCACCCCGCCGACGCCGTCGTGGGGGCGCAGCATCGGCGACGCGATCGGGTGGGTGCAGACCGACCCGATGTACCTCGTGTTCCCCGGTGCCGCACTGTTCCTCATCACGCTGGCGTTCAACGTCCTCGGCGACGCGCTCCGTGACGCCCTCGACCCGCGGGGAGGCACGCGATGACCACCTTCCGCTTCGTCCTCTTCCGGGTGCTCGGTGCCGTCGTGGTGCTGCTCGTCGTCGCCGCGGTGACCTACGCGCTGTTCATGCTGCTGCCGACGAACCCGGCGCGCGCGATCTGCGACAAGCCCTGCACGCCCGACCGTCTGCGTGAGGTGCAGGCGTTCCTCGGGACCGACAAGCCGTGGATCGCGCAGTTCCTGGCGTACCTCGGCGGAATCTTCACCGGGCGCACGTTCGGCACCGGTGCCTCGGTGATCCACTGCGCCGCGCCCTGCTTCGGGTACTCGTTCCAGCTCCACGACAGCGTGACGTCGCTCATCCTGACGCGCCTGCCCGTCACCGCGTCGATCGCCGTCGGTGCCGCGGTGCTGTGGCTCGTCGCCGGTGTCGCCGGGGGAGCGGTCTCGGCGCTCCGCCGCGGATCCGCGCTCGACCGCACCGTCATGGGCATCGCCGTCGCGGGGGTGTCCGCACCGTCGTACCTGGTGGGGCTGCTGGCGATCCTGCTGTTCGGCTTCGTCCTCGGGATCCTGCCGACGAGTGGCTACGTGGCGTTCGCGGACGATCCCGTGGGGTGGTTCACACACCTGGTGCTGCCGTGGTGCGTGCTCGCGTTCATCAGTGCGGCGATCTACGCCAGGCTCACGCGGGGCGAGATGCTCGAGTCGATGTCGCAGGACTTCGTCCGGACCGCCCGCGCGAAGGGCATCCGCGAACGCCAGGTCGTCGTGCGGCACGGACTCCGGACCGCGATCCTGCCCGTGGTGACCCTGTTCGGGCTGGACCTCGGGTCACTTCTCGGTGGTGCGGTCATCACCGAGAAGGTGTTCTCGATGCAGGGGCTCGGCGCGCTGCTCATCGACGCGGTGCACACGCTCGACCTGCAGGTGGTCGTCGGGTTCACGCTGTTCTCGGCGTTCCTCGTGGTGACGGCGAACGTCATCGTCGACGTGGTCTACGCGTTCGTGGACCCGCGGGTGCGGCGCCGGGCGTAGGCGCGCACGGGCGGTGCGCGCGGCGCGTGCCGTGCCGCACAACCGAAAGCAGTCCGCACCACGTGTTCGCGTGGCGCGGACTGCTTTCGGTTGTGCGGGAGCGAAG
>JASCOI010000289.1 GCA_029959665.1 Microbacteriaceae bacterium PS02333 | reverse complement strand
GTCTACGACGCAGCCCGGCTGGAGGAGTTTCTCGCCGCCCACCTCGACTCCCTCGAGGGCGTCTTCTTCGACATCGCCGGCCCGCACACCATGCAGGCGGACCCCGCCGATCTGCTGGACGCCCTCCGCGCCTGACTCTTCGGGACACCGGGCACGGAGCGCGCTCCGCGGATAGCGTCACTGGATGGGTTCGATCATGCCGGGGGTCGTCGCGTTGGTCTTCGGCGCCCTCCTGGCGGTGGCGGCCCTCGTGCCGTGGGCCGCGACGGAGTACCGCCGGCACGGACG
>JASCOI010000288.1 GCA_029959665.1 Microbacteriaceae bacterium PS02333 | reverse complement strand
CCTGAACATCTGGCAGGCGCTCCTCGTCGCCGTGATCGGCGCCGCCGGGTCGTTCGCCGTGGTCGGCGTGATCTCGATCGCCGGACGCCGTGGCGGCCCCCCCCGCCTGCCCCTGAGCCGCGCCGTCGTCGGCGTCCGCGGGAACATCGGCCCGACCTTCGTCTCGCGGCTGTCCCGACTGGGGTGGGAGACGGTGAACACCACGACCGCGGCCTTCGTGCTGCTGTCGCTGTTCACGATCCTCTTCGGCACGGACGGTGACGCCAAGCACAACCCGGTCCTGACGAT
>JASCOI010000287.1 GCA_029959665.1 Microbacteriaceae bacterium PS02333 | reverse complement strand
GCGGCGTCGACGAGCACTACGTGGTCTCCGGTGCGGCCGTCGTGACGTCGGCGGACGCCTCGCGCGAGACCGAGCGCATCACCCTCGGCGGCCGAGCCCCTGCGGGCACCGAGCTCACCTTCGCCGACGACGCCGGGCCGATCGATGGTGGCCGCGTCCCGGTGGGCGCTGACACGAACTGGCGGGTCGAACTCCCCATCCCGGACGACGCCCGGTGCTCCACCGTCACCGTGACGACCCACGACGGCGCGACCGAGCTCGGCACCACCGATGCCCACGTCACGATCC
>JASCOI010000286.1 GCA_029959665.1 Microbacteriaceae bacterium PS02333 | reverse complement strand
CCTGCAGCACCGCGACGACGGTGGATCCGAGCCACCGGAGGACGCGCCACGCGCCGCGCATCAGGCGGCGCTCCGTGCGGTGCCGTGCTGGCGTGCGGCGTCGTGCTGGCGTGCGGTGTCGTGCTGCCGCGGGATGTCGGTGCGGAGTGCCGGGCAGTGCTCGGGCGTCGGGTGCTCGCTGATGTGGATGACCTCGTCGAGGCGGGCGCGCGCGGCCTCGAGCTCGGCGATCTGCGCCGTGATCCGGTCCCGCTCGTGGACGAGCAGCGCGGCGCTCTCGGCGGTGGCG
>JASCOI010000285.1 GCA_029959665.1 Microbacteriaceae bacterium PS02333 | reverse complement strand
CGCCGGTGGTGTGTGGAACCTCGGGTACCGCCTCGCGCCGAGTGCGTGGGGGAACGGCTCCGCGACCGAGATCGCCCGGGCGGCTGTGAGCGCCGCGCTCGAGACTGTTCCGGGAACGCCGATCACCGGACGGGTGCTGACGAACAACCCCGCCTCGGCGACGGTGCTCGCCCGCGCGGGGCTGGCACTCGTCTGGCAGGGCACCACGGCTGCGCCGACGCCGAGCGGTGTCGAGCGGCAGGTCTGGGCCGATCGCGCGCTCGCCGACGCCCCGTACGACTGGCTCGTCG
>JASCOI010000284.1 GCA_029959665.1 Microbacteriaceae bacterium PS02333 | reverse complement strand
CCCGTCACCGGCGTCCACCACCGCCCGTCCCGGAGCGCGGGGAGCACGTACGCGACGTCCTGCCACCAGGCCTGCGCGGGGGTGGCGGACCAGAGTCCCTGTCAGACGATCCCGACGACCAGGAGCACGCCGACCACGGCGAGCGTGCCCGGGATCCGCGTCAGGACCGCGGCGGCTCGGGGCCGCTGCCGGCTCGTGCGCTCGAGCGTCGTCACGGCCGCGCCCCGGGTATCAGCTCCCCGATGAGGGGCCGGACACGGTCGCGGATGTCGTCACGGATCGGGCGGACGG
>JASCOI010000283.1 GCA_029959665.1 Microbacteriaceae bacterium PS02333 | reverse complement strand
GGTTCGACCCGTCGCGGGTCCGCGTGCCGGATGGGCGGGCTGCGGACATCGAGTTAGCGGCGAAGGAGTACGACGCCGCGATCCGTGCCGCCGGTGGGATCGACGTGCAGATCCTCGGGATCGGGGCGAACGGGCACATCGGCTTCAACGAGCCGACGTCCTCGTTCGCGGCCCGGACCCGGATCAAGACGTTGGCGCCGGCGACGCGTGCGGCGAACGCCCGGTTCTTCGACTCCCTGGACCAGGTGCCGACGCACTGCATGACGCAGGGGCGCGGCACGATCCTGGAGG
>JASCOI010000282.1 GCA_029959665.1 Microbacteriaceae bacterium PS02333 | reverse complement strand
GCACAGGACCCGCCGGTGCGGAACGTCCTGCACTTCCTCGAGCGCGCGTCGATCGCGGTGTTCGTCGCGGCGTCGATCGTGCAGGTCGCGCCCGGGCTCGTGAACACGTTCCAGTGGTACCCGTGGCCGTTCCCGTTCCGGCAGGTGCACTACGCGCTGGCGTACGTCATCATCGGCGCGCTCGTGATCCACATCGGCGCGAAGCTCCGGGTGATCAGCCGCTACTGGCGGAAGCGGGACTCCTACGACGCGGACGGCCGCTTCGTCCACGACGACTCCGCCGGGCAGCGC
>JASCOI010000281.1 GCA_029959665.1 Microbacteriaceae bacterium PS02333 | reverse complement strand
GTGCACGCTCGTTCGTCGCGCGGTTGCGCGCCGACGGGCACGTCGCCCGCGTGCTCGACGTCCGCACCGGGGTGTTCGGCGGCGGGTACGCCGCCGTGTTCGCGAACGCGGTGCTGCTCCACGTCCGACGCGAGGAACTCCCCGGCGTGCTCCGTCGTGCCCTCGGGGCCGTCGTCCCCGGTGGGGTCCTCGCCGCCACCGTCAAGCGCGGCGACGGTGACGACTGGAGCACGCGGAAGCTCGACCGCCCCCGGCACTTCACCTACTGGACCGAGGACGAACTCGCGTCGGT
>JASCOI010000280.1 GCA_029959665.1 Microbacteriaceae bacterium PS02333 | reverse complement strand
CAGCGACTACGAGGACATCGACCCGCTGTTCGGCACGATCGACGAGTTCGACGCGCTGCTCGTCGAGGTGGACCGACGCGGCATGAAGCTCGTCATGGACCTCGTGGTCAACCACTCGAGCGACCAGCACCCGTGGTTCCAGGCCGCGAAGCTGTCGCGGGCGTGCCCGAAGCACGACTGGTACATCTGGCGCGACCCGGGCGACGGCCACGAGCCGAACGAGTGGCGGGCGGCCTTTGGCGGCCCGGCCTGGACGTGGGACCCGGGCACCGGTCAGTACTACCTGCACATG
>JASCOI010000027.1 GCA_029959665.1 Microbacteriaceae bacterium PS02333 | reverse complement strand
CCCCGCGCCCCGCCGTCCGGGGGGCCCGCGGGGGGGGTGCCCCGCACCCGGCGCGGCCCGGCCCGGCCCAGCCCAGCCCAGCCCCGCCCAGCCCGGTCAGGCGCAGCGCGCCGGCCGGCGCCTCACGCCCGCGCGAGCATCCCCAGCGTGTCGACCACCCGGTTCGAGAAGCCCCACTCGTTGTCGTACCAGGCGACGACCTTCACGTGGCGACCGCCGTCGACGCGGGTCAGCAGCGAGTCGAACACGGCCGACTCCGGGCGCCCCGTGATGTCCGTCGACACGATCGGGTCCGCCGTGAACGCCAGCACCCCGGCGAGGGGCCCGGCAGCGGCCGCACGGTACGCGGCGTTGACCTCGTCCACGGACACGTCGCGCGACACCACGGTGTTCAGCTCGACGATCGACCCGACGGGCACCGGCACACGGATGGCGTCACCGGACAGCTTCCCCTCGAGCCGCGGCAGCACGAGCCCGATCGCCTTTGCCGCCCCGGTGGACGTCGGCACGATGTTCACGCCCGCTGCCCGTGCGCGACGGAGGTCCCGGTGCGGACCGTCCTGCAGGTTCTGCTCCTGGGTGTACGCGTGCACGGTCGTCATGAAGCCGTGCTCGATCCCGGCGAGGTCGTCGAGGACCGACGCCAGCGGCGCCAGCGCGTTCGTCGTGCAGGACGCGTTCGACACGACGGTGTGCGCGGCGGGGTCGAACACGTCGGAGTTCACACCGTAGGCGATCGTGGCGTCGGCGCCGGTCGCCGGAGCACTGATGAGCACCCGGCGCGCACCGGCGGTGAGGTGTGCGGCTGCCGCGTCGCGTGCGGTGAACCGGCCCGTGGACTCGAGGACGACCTCGACGCCGAGCTCCGCCCACGCCAGGTCGGCCGGCTCCCGCTCGGCGAGGACGCGGATGCGCGCCCCGTCGACCACGAGCGCGTCCCCGTCCACCTCGACGGTGCCGGCGAACGGGCCGAGCGCGGAGTCGTACCGGAACAGGTGTGCGAGGGTCTCCGGTGCGGTGAGGTCGTTCACCGCGACGACCTCCAGGTCGTCACCGCCCCTGGCCAGGAGGGCACGGAGGGTGTTGCGGCCGATGCGGCCGAAGCCGTTGATGGCGATGCGGGTCATGGGAATTCCTTTCGTTCCGCAGACCATGCTCACCGGCCTGGAGGCACGGCAACAGTGGCAGGGAAGCCACGGTCCGAAAGGATCACGCCAGAGCGGGCTCAGTCCTGGAACGTCCGCCGGTACGCGGTCGGCGAGGTCCCGAGGATCCGGCGGAAGTGGGTCCGCAGGTTCGCGTCCGACCCGAGCCCGGCACGCTCGGCGACCTGGTCGACGCCGAGGTCGGAGCGCTCGAGCAGTTCCCGCGCCAGGTCGACCCGAGCCCGGAGCACCCACTGCATCGGCGTGTACCCGGTGTCCTCCACGAAGCGCCGCGAGAACGTCCTCGGAGACACCGCTGCGTTCCGCGCGAGCGACTCGAGCGTCAGGGGCTCGGCGAGGTGTCGGAGCGCCCACTCTCGCGTCGCGGCGAACACGTCACCGAGCGGCTCCGGCATGCTCCGCGGGACGTACTGCGCCTGGCCGCCGCTCCGGTACGGCGCGCTGACGAGCCGCCGGGCGACGTGGTTCGACAGCCCGACGCCGTGGTCCTGTCGCACGATGTGCAGGCACAGGTCGATCCCGCTCGCCGCCCCGGCGCTCGTCAGCACCGAGCCGGCGTCGACGAACAGCACGTCCTCGTCCACCTCGACCGCCGGGTACCGCTCCCGGAGCACCCTCGTGTAGTGCCAGTGCGTCGTCGCACGGCGCCCGTCGAGCAGCCCGGCGGCCGCGAGCGCGAACGCCCCCGTCGAGATCGCGGCGATGCGGGCACCACGCTCGTGTGCTCGGGCGAGCGCAGCCACGACGTCGCCCGGCGGCGGGGTGTCCGTCGGGAACCGGTACCCGGGCACGAACACGGTCTCGGCCCACGCGAGCGTGTCGAGGCCGTGGTCGACCGCGTACGCCAGCCCGTCGCCGCCGGTGATCCCTCCGACACGGGGACCGCAGACCCGCACCTCGTACGGCATGCTCGGACGGTTCGAGAAGACCTGCGCGGGGATCCCGACGTCGAGCGGCTTGGCACCGTCGAGCACCAGGACCGCGACACGGTGGAGTCGTGCGGGCACCATGCTGTGACGCTAGCGGAGCGTCAGGCGTCGTGGATCGCGAGCACCCGGTGCGGAGCCGCCGACTCCGCCCGCCACCCCGCCGGCAGCGCCGTCCGGAGTTCCGGCAGCGTGAAACTCCGACGGATGGAACGCAGCCCGTCCACGCGCACGAACGTCCCGGCAGCGACGAGCACCGATCCGAGCGCGTACGCCCGGTACGCCGACGCCGACCGCCGGATGTCCGAGTGCAGGCTCCTGGTCGATGCGAGCCGCTCCGAGTCGCCGAGGAAGCCCGCCCGCTCCTCGTCCCCGAGGTGGTGCAGCACGTGGTTCGACACCACGACGTCGAAGCGCTCCCCCGCTGCCACCAGGTCGCCGCTCGACTGCTCGCGGAAGGACACCCCACGAGGGACGGCCCGCGTCGCCGCGGCGATCGCCCGCGGGTCCGGGTCCACCCCGACGACCTCGATGTCGAACCCGTCGCTCGCCGCCCACCGCACCAGCGCCCTCGCGAGGTCGCCACCGCCGCACCCCAGGTCGAGCACCCGTCCGCGCCCGCTCGCCGGCAGCGCCGGCACGACGTGCGTGCGCCACGCGGCTCGCCACCCGCTCACCAGCGAGTTCACGACGGCGAACCGGCGGAACGTCCGCGCCAGTGCACGCGGGTCGCAGTCCGGGTCGTCCATGAGTTCGCGGAGCTCCAGGTCGCGCATGCGCAGGTCGACCGCCGGGAGGCCCTGCCTGCCTCCGTCCCGCCTGCTCACGCCCGCCCCGTGGCGAGTTCCACCGCGTCGATCGCGTCCGTCGTGCGGGTCGCGTCCGTCGTCCCGGTCGCATCCGTCACCTCGGTCCCGACCGCGGTGAGCCGTGCACTCTCGACGGTCAGGCCGGGCCCGAACGCCAGCGCGACGACGGACGCACCGTCCGTGATGCCGGCATCGATCGCGTCCCGCAGCACGAACAGCACCGTCGCACTCGACATGTTCCCGTGCTCGCGCAGCACCGCCCTGCTGCTCGCCATGGCGCGGTCGGACAGCCCGAGGGCGTCCTGCGTCCGATCGAGGATCGCCCGGCCGCCGGGATGCACCGCCCACACCGGGACGTCCGCCGCCGGCCCGTCCAGCAGGGGTGCGACCGCCTCGGCGACGGTCGCCCCGACGAGCTTCGGCACCGCGGTGCTGAGCACCATCTCGAAGCCCTCGTCGCCGATGTTCCACGCCATCTCCGACGCGCCCTCCGGCACGACCGTCGTGGCGAACGCGTCGAGTCGCAGCCCGGGACCGTCGGCCGTCACGACGGCAGCGGCGGCACCGTCCCCGAAGACGCTGTTCGAGACGATCTGGTCCGGGTCGTCCGACGCCCGGACGTGCAGCGTGCAGAGCTCGGCGCACACGACGAGCACGACGGCGGACGGATCGGCGGCGACGAACGCGTCGGCGATCCGGAGCGCCGGGAACGCCGCGCAGCACCCCATGAACCCGATGTGCTGCCGGAAGACCGTGCGAGGCAGTCCGAGCTCCTCGACGATCGCCAGGTCGGGACCCGGTTGGGTGAACCCCGTGCACGACACCGTGACGAGGTGCGTGACGTCCGCCGGGCCGATGCCGGACCGGTGCAGGGCGTCCCGCGCGGACTCGACGAACAGGGCGGGGGCGAGCTCCCGGTACCGGTCGTTCCGCGTGCCCGTCGACGGCGACTGCAGCGTCCCGTCGGCATCGCGGAACCGTCCGGGCCGACCGGCGAGGTCGAGCTCCTCCAGGACGGTGTGCCGGTGCGCGACGGCTGATGCGTCGAACGCGGCGGGGACCAGGCGACGACCGAGGCGACCGAGCCCTGGCTGCGCGGCGAAGAGCTCGCGCACCGCCACCTGGTCGAGTGTCGTCTCGGGGACGGCGGTACCGATGGCGCGGATCGTTGCGGACACTCCTCATCCTGTCACCGGGTCGTGGACGTGTCCCCAGGAACGACGAGAGGCCCGATGCGCAGCGCACACCGGGCCTCCTGTCCGAACCGTGGTCAGGCCTGCGCGCGCTCCAGCACGAGCTCGCGGACGCGGGCCGCGTCGGCCTGGCCCTGCATCGACTTCATGACGGCACCGATGATCGCGCCGGCGGCCTGGACCTTGCCGTCCTTGATCTTCGCGAGGACGTCCGGCTGCGCGGCGAGTGCCTCGTCGACGGCGGCGGTCAGCGCCGAGTCGTCGGAGACGACCTTCAGCCCGCGCGACTCGACGACCGCGGACGGCGAGCCCTCGCCGGCGATGACGCCCTCGAGCACCTGGCGCGCCAGGCGGTCGGTCAGGTCGCCGGACTCGACGAGCGTGATGAGCTCGGCGACGTGCGCGGGCGACACGAGGTCCCCGGCGGCGGCGTCCTGCGTGTTCGCGACACGGCTGATCTCACCGGTCCACCACTTGCGGGCGGCCTGGGCCGGTGCGCCGGCGGCGACGGTGGCTTCGACCTCGTCGAGGAGGCCGCCGTTGACGACGTCCTGGAACTCGAGGTCGGCGAAGCCCCACTCGCCCTTGAGGCGACGTCGGCGGGCGACGGGTGCCTCGGGCAGGGACGCACGGAGTTCCTCGATCATCGCCGGGTCGGGGACGACGGGGAGCAGGTCGGGCTCCGGGAAGTAGCGGTAGTCGTCCGCGTCGGACTTCGGGCGCCCCGCGGAGGTGCGGCCGGTGTCCTCGTGCCAGTGCCGGGTCTCCTGCGTGATCGTGCCGCCGTCCGCGAGGATCGCGGCCTGCCGCTGGATCTCGTAGCGGATGGCGCGCTCGACGGCGCGGAACGAGTTGACGTTCTTCGTCTCGGTCCGGGTGCCGAGCTTCTCCTGGCCCCACGGACGCAGCGAGATGTTGGCGTCGCAGCGCAGGTTCCCCCGCTCCATGCGTGCCTCGGAGACGCCGAGCGCACGGACGAGGTCGCGGATGACCTGCACGTACGCGGCACCGAGCTCCGGGGCCCGGTGGGCGGCACCGAAGATCGGCTTCGTGACGATCTCGACGAGCGGCACACCGGCGCGGTTGTAGTCGACGAGCGAGTACTCGGCGCCCTGGATGCGACCGGTCGCGCCACCGACGTGCGTGAGCTTGCCCGCGTCCTCTTCCATGTGGGCGCGCTCGATCGGCACCTGGAAGAGCGTGCCGTCGGCGAGTTCGACCTCGACCTCCCCCTCGAAGGCGATCGGCTCGTCGTACTGCGAGATCTGGTAGTTCTTCGGGTTGTCCGGGTAGAAGTAGTTCTTCCGGGAGAACCGCGACGACTCGG
This sequence comes from Microbacteriaceae bacterium PS02333, assembly GCA_029959665.1. Lineage (GTDB taxonomy): Bacteria > Actinomycetota > Actinomycetes > Actinomycetales > Microbacteriaceae > Curtobacterium > Curtobacterium guangdongense. The sequence goes on along the minus strand of JASCOI010000027.1, from coordinate 26,409 downwards.
CGATCGAGCACCCGAGCGCGAGCCCGAGGTTGATCGAGAACCGGACGGCCTGCTCGTTCACGACGGGCAGCGACCCCGGGAGCCCGAGGTCCACCGGCGTCACGTTGGTGTTCGGTTCGCCGCCGAAGAAGTTCGGGGCGTCGGAGAACATCTTGGTCTTCGTGGCGAGCTCGACGTGCACCTCGAAGCCGAGGACCGGCTCGAAGCGCTCGATCGCCTCGTCGAAGTCCATGAGTGCGTCCTTGGCGGCCATCAGACCACGCCTTCCTCTGCTGCCGACTGCTGACTGAAGTCGAGGTCGGGGATCCGGTCGATGAGCGGCGCACCCCACTGCTGCTCGAGCAGGCGCTCGAGGGCCGCGCCGTAGCGGTACAGCCGGGCGTCCTCGCGCTGCGGGGCCATCAGCTGCACGCCGGTCGGCAGGCCGTCTTCCGGGGCCAGACCGTTCGGGATGCTCATGCCGGGGACGCCGGCCAGGTTCGCCGGGATCGTGGTGAGGTCGTTCAGGTACATCGACAGCGGGTCGTCGATGCGCTCGCCCAGCGGGAACGCGGTCGTCGGCGCCGAGGGGCTGACGAGCAGGTCGACCTGCTCGAACGCCTTGTCGAAGTCGCGCTGCACCAGGGTGCGGACCTTCTGCGCGCTGCCGTAGTAGGCGTCGTAGTACCCGGCGCTCAGCGCGTAGGTGCCCAGGATGATGCGACGCTTGACCTCTGGCCCGAAGCCGGCTTCACGCGTGGCGGCCATCACGTCCTCGACGGTGGCGCCGCCCTCTGGCGTGACCCGCAGGCCGAACCGCACCGAGTCGAACTTCGCGAGGTTCGACGACGCTTCCGCCGGCAGGATCAGGTAGTAGGCGCTGATGGCGTACGCGAAGCTCGGTGCGTCGATCTCGACGACGACGGCACCGGCGGCTTCGAGGATCGCGACGGTCTCCTGGAAGCGCTGCGTGACGCCGGCCTGGAAGCCCTCGCCCCCGGCCAGCTCCTTCACGACGCCCACGCGGAGGCCCGTGAGCGTGTCCGCCTGCAGCCCGTCACGGGCGGCGGCCGCGAACGACGGCCACTCGTCACGGATCGACGTGGAGTCGCGCGGGTCGTGCCCGCCGATGACGTCGTGCAGGAGCGCGGCGTCGAGGACGGTGCGGGCGACGGGGCCGACCTGGTCGAGGCTCGACGCCAGGGCGATCGAGCCGTACCGGCTGACGCCACCGTAGGTGGGCTTCACGCCGACGGTGCCGGTGACGGCACCCGGCTGGCGGATCGAGCCACCGGTGTCCGAGCCGAGCGCGAGGGGCGCTTCGTGGGCGGCGACCGCCGCGGCCGAACCGCCACCGGACCCACCGGGGATGCGGTCGAGGTCCCACGGGTTGTGCGTCGGGCCGTACGCCGAGAACTCGGTCGTCGAGCCCATCGCGAACTCGTCCATGTTGGTCTTGCCGAGGGGCACCAGGCCGGCGCGACGGAGCTTCGCGACCGGTGTGGCGTCGTAGGGCGGCACCCAGCCTTCGAGGATCTTCGACCCGGAGGTGGACGGCATGTCGAGGGTGCAGAGCACGTCCTTGATCGCCACCGGCACACCCGCGAGGGCACCGAGGTCGTCGCCGGCCGCGCGGCGCGAGTCGATGGACTTCGCGACGCCGAGGGCGTTTGCGTTGACGTGCAGGAACGCGTGCACGTCCCCGTCGACCGCGGCGATGCGGTCGAGGTGTGCCTGGGTCGCCTCGACGCTGGAGACGTCGCGCGACACGAGGGCGTCCGCCAAGGCTGCCGCGCTGAGGCGGGTGATGTCGTCGGTCACTGTTCTTCTCCCAGGATCGCCGTCACGCGGAACCGTTCGCCGTCGGTGTCGGGGGCCCCGGAGAGCGCCTGCTGCTGGGTGAGCGTCTCGCCGACCACGTCGGGCCGGAGGACGTTCGGCAGCGTGACCGGGTGGCTCGTCGCGGGGACGTCCGGCGTGGCGACCTCGGTCACCTTCGCGACGCTGTCGACGATGTGCGACAGCTCCCCGGTCAGCTTCTCGATCTCGTCGGGCGTGAGTGCGATACGTGCGAGGTTCGCCAGGTGGGCGACTTGCTCGCTCGTGATGTCAGGCATGGTGCTCCGTCGATCGGTTCGTGGAATGCGAACCAGTCTATTGGGTCAGTTCCCCGGTGCCGGCTGGCCCTGCTGCGGCGACTGTTGGCCGGGCTGCTGCTGGCCGGGCTGCTGCTGGCCCTGCTGGGTCCCCGTGTCGCCACCGCTCTGCTGCGATGACTGGCTCGCCGGCGGAGCCACGGAACCGATCATCGACTGGCTCGGAGCCGGGAGCGCATCACCGCCGACGTGGGCGTCGAGGTACTGCATCATCGACTTCCCGATCCCGAACTTCGCGCTGTACCCGGTCGTCCCCTGCAGGAACGCCCGGTTCGCGAGCGGGACGTTGCCCTGCACGTTGCCGACCCAGGTCGCGTTGGTGTACTTCGTGCTCGAGGCGACCAGCCAGTTCTGCACGTCACCGTCCGTCGTGCCGGTCTTGGCGAACTTCGGCGTGCTGTCACCGGGGTTCGCGCTGGCCGCCGTCCCGTTGCCGCTCAGGACGCCCTTCAGTGCGTAGTCGACGGTGCCGGCGATCTCCTTCGAGACGCCCTGCGTGCAGCTCGTCGGCGTCGGCGTGATCTTCGTGCCCGTCGCGGTCGTCACGGAGTCGATCGCGGTCGGCGTGCAGACGACGCCGCCGTTCGCGAAGCCCGCGTACGCCTCGGCGAGGTCGATCGGCGACAGGTTGTTGACCCCGAGGATCATCGACGGCACCGAGCTGAGCTTCCCGCCGTCCGCCGTGTGGATGCCCATCGACTCGGCCAGGTTCGCGATCTTGCAGAGGTCGAGCTGCTTGCCCATCGCGGCGAACGCCGTGTTGATCGACTCGGCGGTGGCGCTCAGCACGCTCATCGACGCCGGGACGTTCTCCGCGTTGGCGACGTTCCACGTCCCGCCGATGCCCTCGCACGAGTTCGTGAACTCAGAGGCGTTGAAGTGGTGCTCGCTGGTGTTGACGCTCTCGTTCAGGGTGTGTCCCTGCGCGAGCCACTCGGCGAGCGTGAACACCTTGAACGTCGATCCGGTCTGGAATCCGCCGGAGTTGCCGTACGCCTGGTCGGCGCTGTAGTTGACCGCGGTCTGCCCGGGCGTCCCGGAGTCCGACTGCGTGTAGGCGGTGTTCTGCACCATCGACATGATGCGGCCCGTGCCCGGCTCGACCGTGACGTTCGACCCGCCGACGTCGAAGCCGGTCATGGTCGCGGGGACGTAGGTCGACAGCGCGTTCTGCGCCTGCGCCTGCAGGTCGAGGTCGAGGGAGGTGTGGATCTGCAGGCCCTTGGTGTCGAGGGTGGCGATCCGGTCGGCCGCGGTCTTCCCGAACGCCGGGTCCTGCAGGACCTGGTCGCGCACGTAGTCGCAGAAGTACCCGGCGTCGTAGTTCGTGGCCGCGGACGAGCAGCCGTTCGCCGTCGCGGTGATCTTCGGCTGGACGGGTGTCGCGATCGCCGCCTGCTCGTCGGCCTTCGAGATCGAGTGGTGCGCGTACATCCGCCGGAGCACGTAGTCGCGGCGCTCCTTGGTGGCCTTGTACCCGTTCGCGGACCCGTTCGCCGTCGATTCGGGCTGGTCGATGCGCAGGTTCGACGGGTTGTTCAGGATCGCGACGAGCGTGGCGGACTGCACGAGGGACAGGTCCTTCGCGGAGACGCCGAAGTAGTACTGGGCCCCGGCCTCTGCGCCGTACACCCGGCCGCCGAGGCCGACGATGTTGAGGTACCCGGTGAGGATGTCCTGCTTCGAGTACTTCTTGTTCACGGCGATCGCGTACCGCATCTCCTGCAGCTTCCGCTGCGGCGTCACACCGGCGGCGTCCTCGTAGCACGCATCGATCTTCTTCTGCGTGTCCGCGGCGTCCTTGCCCGTGAGCTGCTCACACTGCTGCACGAGCACGTTCTTGACGTACTGCTGCGTGATGCTCGATCCGCCCTGCACGTCCCCGCCGACGACGGTCGCGGCGACGCCGCGCACGGTCCCGAGGACGTCGATGCCGCCCTCCTCGTAGAACCGAGGGTCCTCGGTGTCGATCGCGGCCTGCTTGAGGGTCTTCGCGATCGCGTCGGACTTGACGATCGTGCGGTTCTCGGCGTAGAACGACGCGATCTTGACGTCCTGGCCGCCCTGCTTCGCGTACACGGACGACACCTGCTGGGGCGTCTGCACGTCGAGGTAGCTCGGCAGGTCCTCGAAGAACGCGGCAGCGCCGGAGGCACCCTCCCCGGCCACGGCGACGGCCGGCGTGACGGCGACCGCGACGAGCATGCCCGCGAGTGCGGACATCACGACGAACATCAGGAGGGCTCCCGGCCACCGCATCACACGCATGCACTGCACGGTAGGGACCCGCCCTGGGGCGAGACTGCTCCGATCCCCGCAGAAGCTGCACCGGTACTCAGGTTGTCCACCAGGTGCGGCCCGGATCGGTCTGGACGCTCGGATCGAGTCCGCCCCGCACGTCTGGTCACGATCAGGTCACGTCCACCACCGTCGCCGGCATCACCGTCCGCTCGCGTCAGTCGCGGGGCTGCAGGTCCTGCGGGCGGACGAGGAACATGTCCGGCGACGCCTGCACGGTGCCCTCCCCGCGGCCGTTGCCGCGCTGCACCTGGTCGCGCACCAGGTCGCCGCGTCCCACGGCGATGAGCGCGACGTCGTGCAACGACGCCGTCCCGGGCTTCAGGTAGTCGTTGTGCCCGACCGGTCGCCGGAACACGTCGTCCGCGTCCGCCGGGTCGATCCCGCCGGCGAGGTCGAGCACGGTCGAGCCGAAGTCGGCGGCGCCGGGGTCGGTGCCGAAGTAGCCGGACCCGGCGATGGGATCCCAGTGCGCTCCCCCGACGAACACCTCGCCCGCGGCGACCGCCAGTTCCGAGGCGCTCGTGACGTCGCTCCCCGGAGACCCCAGCACCGTCAGGCTGTCGGCGTGCATCCGGCCGGACGACAGTGCCATCAGCGCGGTCGTCGAGCCGTAGGAGTGGGCGACGATGCCGAGCCGTGGCTCGGCGCCGTCGCGGATCTGGCGGATGCCGTCGACGGCCCGCTCGAGTCGCCCGGCGCCGGTCTTCGCGAGGTCCAGGGACAGGATGTTCGACAGGTCCGGGGTCCGGTACCCCATCCACGCGACGACCGCGATCCCGGTCCCCGGCGCCGGTGCCGCGACCGGCGACAGCGTCGCCTGCTCGTCGTACAGGTCCCCGGCGGTCGCGGTGAAGTCGACCATCTGGCCGGTGACGGTGAAGAACATCCCGGGGACCACCACGGTGACGTCCGCAGCGGTGGCGAGGTCGCCGAGCGCGATGGCCGCACGTCCGGAACCCCGCGTGTCGAGCGTGATGAGGGACTTGCGGGGTCCGTCGGCGTCACGGACCAGGGACTCGCGGACCTGCCCGAGCATCGCCGCTTCGCCTGCCGGGGTGCCGCGATCCGCGCTCTCCGCCGCGAGCACCGCGCGGTTCGCCCGGTCACGGACGGCGTACGGCACCCCGTCGAGGTTGCCGACGACGACGGGTGCACCCTGCTCGAGCCGCACCTGCGCGGTGGCGTCGAGGCCGGACCACCACGTGGTGACCTCGGCGGCCGTCGGCGGGGCGTCCATCGCGGTCGCCGCCACCCGGTCGTCACGATCGGCTGCCGCGAGCACGGCCGGAGACGCCGCGGCGAGGTCGTGGAGGAACGCGCGACCGCGGTCCGCGCGCAGGTCCTCGATCCCGATCTGTCCCCCGGTCATGACCGGTGCGACGGTCTCCGCGGTGCCGTGGTCGACAGCGGCGGCCTGGACGACGAGCGCGCTCTGGGACGCGGGCGCGACGGGCGACTCGACCACTCCGAGGGAGTGCATCGAGGCTGTGAGCAGTGCGGCGGCGAGGAGCAGCAATACCGGTCTCCCCCGGGAAGGCCATACCATCGTCCCCCTGCAGACGACAGGTGATGCTCTGTCGAGTGTAAGGAAAACGACCCCGAACCGGTCGTGTCCGATGCAACTTGACCCCAGAACTGGGTTCAGGGGGTCGGCGCGGCGTGGCGTGCGGACGGCCCCCGGACGTGCTGGCGTGCCGCCGGTCAGTCCTCCGCTGCGGGCTCCTGCGGTTCGGGGAGCGCCGCAGGCCCCTCGGTCACCAGGAGCTTGAACTGCTCGGCGTCGATGATCCGCACGCCGAGCTGTTCGGCCTTGGTCAGCTTCGACCCGGCGCCGGGACCGGCCGCGACGAAGTCCGTCTTCTTGCTCACGCTCGACGCCGCCTTGCCCCCGGCGGCGATGATCGCCTCCTGCGCACCTTCTCGGCTGTACCCCTCCAGCGAGCCGGTCGCGACCACCGTCAGCCCGCTCAGCACCCCGCCCTCGGTGTCGGCGGCACCCGGCCCAGGGTGCCCTGGCGTGGTGAACTGCACGCCGGCGGCGGTCCACCGGTCGATGACGTCACGGTGCCAGTCGACCTCGAACCAGGCGAGCAGCGCGTCGGCGATGATGCCGCCGACGCCGTCCACCGCCGCGAGGTCTTCGCGGGACGCGTTCCGGATGGCGTCGAGCGACCCGAAGTGGTTCGCCAGGGCCCGCGCGGCGACCGGACCGACGTGCCGGATGCTCAGGCCGACCATGATCCGCCAGAGCGGCTTGGTCTTGGCGGCGTCGATGTTCGCGAGCATCTCGAACGCGTTCTTCGACGGGTACCGGCTGGGCTCACCGGTGTAGTCCGCGCCGCGGGCATCCGGGTCGAACGGCGGGTCGGTCTTCTTGCGGGCACGGCTGAACGGCGTCACACGCTTCGGCGTGCCATCATCGTCCGTCTTCTCCATGCCGGTCTCGGCGTCGCGGACGATCACCTCGATCGGGACGATGTCCTCCATCGTCAGGTCGAACAGGCCGGCCTCGGTCTCGAGGGGCGGCGTCTCCGGGATCAGCGGCTGCGTCAGGGCTGCCGCGGCGACCTCGCCGAGGCCCTCGATGTCGAGCGAGCCACGGGACGCGATGTGCTCCACCCGCCCCCGCACCTGCGCTGGGCAGCTCTCTGCGTTCGGGCACCGGAGGTCGATGTCGCCTTCCTTCGCCGGGGCGAGCGTGGTGCCGCACTCCGGGCAGGCCGTCGGCATCACGAACTCGCGCTCGGAGCCGTCGCGGAGTTCCACGACCGGGCCGAGCACCTCGGGGATGACGTCACCGGCCTTGCGGAGGACGACGGTGTCGCCGATCAGGACGCCCTTCGCCTTGACCACCTGCTGGTTGTGCAGCGTGGCCTGCCGGACCACGGACCCGGCGACCTCGGCCGGGGCCATCACCGCGAATGGCGTGGCGCGGCCGGTGCGTCCGACGCTGACGACCACGTCGAGGAGCTTCGTGTGCACTTCTTCCGGCGGGTACTTGTACGCGATGGCCCACCGCGGCGCGCGGGACGTCGACCCGAGTTCCTCGTGCAGGCCGAGGTCGTCGACCTTGATGACGATGCCGTCGATCTGGTGTTCCACCGAGGCCCGACGCTCGCCGTAGTCCTTGACGAACCCCAGGACCTCCTCGATGGAGTCGAACACCCGGTGGTGCGTCCCCGTCGGCAGCCCCCACGTGTGCAGCAGCTCGTACACCTCGGACTGGGAACGGACGTCGGTGTCACGTTCGAGCTCACGCACAGGCCACGCGCCGATGCCGTGCACGAGCATCCGGAGCCGTCGGAGCCGGTCCACCATGAGCGCACGCTTCGCGGGGGACTTGCCCTCTTCCTTCTGGCGGAGGGAACCGGCAGCGGCGTTGCGCGGGTTGGCGAAGACGCGCTCGCTCGCATCGCGCTGCTTGGCGTTCAGCTCGTCGAACTGCTCCACCGGGAAGAAGATCTCGCCACGGACCTCGACCAGGGGCGGGTGACCGGTGCCCGTCAGCCGATCCGGGATCGTGCCCATCGTGCGGACGTTGCCCGTGACGTCTTCGCCCACGACGCCGTCGCCACGCGTCGCCGCGGTGACGAGCCGACCGTTCTCGTAGCGGAGGTTGATCGCGAGGCCGTCGATCTTCAGCTCGGTCAGGAACCGCACGCGCTCGGACCCGGCGTCACGCTGGACCTTGATCGCCCAGTCGGTGAGTTCTTCCGGGCTGAAGACGTTGTCGAGGCTCAGCATCCGCTCGGCGTGCTCGACCGGCGCGAACTGCGTCGTCTCCGCCTGGCCGCCGACGGTCTGCGTCGGGCTGTCCTCGGTGAGGAGCTCGGGGAAGCGCTGTTCGATCGCGTCCAGCCGGTGCACCAGAGCGTCGTACTCGGCGTCGGAGGCGGTGGATCCGTTCTCCTCGTAGTAGCCGTGGCGGAGCTCGTTGATCGTCGAGCGCAGCCGGTCCACCTCTCGCCCCGCCTGGGCGGCGTCGAGCGCGGCAGGGTCGATGGTCTCGAACGTGGCGTCGGTCTCGCTCATACCCACAGTTCTACCGTGGACCACCGACCCCCGGAGTCAGGCGTCGACGGGAACGGGGACGGCGCTGACCGTCTCGTCGATCGTGCACTGGCCGAGGACGCGAGTCCCGACGTAGACCACGGCGGTCTGCCCCGGTGCGACACCGGAGAGCGGCTCGTCCACGTCGATGACCAGGACCCCGTCGGAGACCCGTGCGGTCGCGGACACCGGGTCGGCGTGCGCGCGGATCTGCACGTCGCACGCGAACGGGACGGACGGGTCGGCGGGAGCCGTCCCTGCCCACGTGAAGCGGGAGCCCGACATCGAGGTGACGTCGAGCGCCTCCTTCGGCCCGACGACGACGGTGTTGTCCTTCGGACGGATCTCGAGCACGAACCGCGGCTTGCCGTCCGGCGCCGGACGCCCGAGCGCGAGCCCGCGCCGCTGCCCGACGGTGAACCCGGTCGCTCCGTCGTGGGAGCCGACGACCGTGCCGTCCCGCTCGACGACGTCGCCGGGAGCGGTCCCCACGCGGTCGGCGAGCCAGCCGCGCGTGTCGCCGTCCGGGATGAAGCAGATGTCGTACGAGTCGGGCTTCTGCGCGACCGTGAGTCCGCGTGCGGCTGCCTCGGCCCGGACCTCGTCCTTGGACGGGGTCGCCCCGAGCGGGAACATCGCGTGCTGGAGCTGCTCGGCGGTGAGGACGCCGAGCACGTACGACTGGTCCTTCGCCCACGCGGCCGAACGGTGCAGCTCACGCGCGCCGTCGGCACCCGTCACGATCGACGCGTAGTGGCCGGTGCACACGGCGTCGAACCCGAGCGCGAGCGCCTTCTCGAGGAGCGCCGCGAACTTGATCCGCTCGTTGCACCGCATGCAGGGGTTCGGCGTGCGACCGGCCTGGTACTCGGCCACGAAGTCGTCGACCACGTCCTCCTTGAACCGCGCCGAGAAGTCCCACACGTAGTACGGGATGCCGAGTGCGGAGGCGGCGCGCTGGGCGTCCATCGAGTCCTCGATGGTGCAGCAGCCGCGACTGCCGGTCCGCAGGGTGCCGGGCATCCGGCTCAGCGCGAGGTGGACGCCGACGACGTCGTGCCCGGCGTCGACCGCCCTGGCCGCGGCCACCGCCGAGTCGACTCCACCACTCATCGCCGCCAGAACACGCATGCGTCAAGGGTAACTCCGCCCCGGGCGTAGCGTTGGTCCCGCGATGACGACCACCCCAGAGCCCCCGCCCTTCGACTTCCGGGCCGTGCTGCTGTCCGGGTTCCTGCCCGCGGCGCTCTTCGCGATCGGCGAGGGCGCGATCATCCCGATCATCCCGATCGCCGCGAACTCCCTCGGAGCGAGCCTGGCGATCGCCGGGTTCGTCGCCTCCCTCATCCTCGTCGGCGAGCTCATCGGCGACGTGCCGTCCGGCGTGGTCGTCGCGCGGATCGGCGAGCGGAACGCGATGATCGGCGCCGCGGTCGTGTCGATGCTCGGACTGACCGTGTGCGTCGTCGCGCCGAACCCCGTCGTGCTGGCGATCGGCGTCTTCCTCGTGGGCATCTCCACGGCCGTCTTCGCCCTCGCCAGGCACGCCTACATGACCACGGCGATCCCGCTCGCCATCCGGGCTCGAGCGCTGTCCAGCCTCGGCGGGGTCTTCCGCTTCGGCTACTTCGTCGGGCCGTTCATCGCCGCCGGCGTCGTCCACCTCACCGGCACGACCCAGAGCGCCTTCTGGATCCACATCGTCTGCTGCCTCGCGGCGGCGGTGACCCTGCTCGTCCTGCGTGACCCCGCGACGGGCGTGCGCGGTCTGCGCAGGCCGAGCCGAGCCTCCAGTCCGACCGACGGCCCGACCGACGGCCCGACCGACGGCCCGACTGCACCGGCGGTCCTCGCAGGCGAGGAGTTCGTCAAGGAGGAGTCACACGGGCTCTTCCGGACCATCCGCGAACACCACCGGGTCCTGCTGCGGCTCGGCAGCGGCGCCGGGCTGATCGGGGCGATGCGCGCCGGGCGCCAGGTGATCCTGCCGCTCTGGGCGGTCAGCGTCGGCTTGGACGACTCGACGGCAGCACTGGTCATCGGCATCGCCGGGGCCGTCGACTTCGCGCTCTTCTACACGAGCGGCCAGATCATGGACCGCTGGGGGCGGCTCGCGAGCGCGCTCCCCTGCATGCTCGGCCTGAGCATCTGCTACTTCCTCCTCGCGTGGAGCGACCACCTCGACGCCAGGGTCGGCTGGTTCGTCGCGGTCGCGATGGCGATGTCCCTGGCGAACGGGGTGGGCTCCGGGATCCTCATGACGCTCGGCGCGGACCTGGCGCCGCGGGACCACCCGGCACCGTTCCTCGGCGCCTGGCGCTTCACCGGCGACTTCGGGCAGGCTGCGGCACCGCTGGTCATCTCGGGCATCACCGCGGTGGCCTCGATCGCGATCGCCAGCGGGGTGATGGGCGTGCTCGGGCTCGTCGGTGCCGGCGTCCTGCTCCGGTACGTGCCGAGGTATCTGCCCCGACGCCTGCGCTGAGCGGGGCAAGTGCGCGCGGGGCCGGTCCGCACCGGGCCGGGTACGCTGTCGGTTGCTCGCGGGAGTGGTGGAATCGGTAGACACGCAGGATTTAGGTTCCTGTGCCCCAGGCGTGAGGGTTCGAGTCCCTCCTTCCGCACCGTCGGATGCGTGCTCGCGCATCTCCCCCTGCAGGAGGACGGCCAGGTCACACCCGCACGGTACCCTCGTCGTGCGGGTGACCTTCCCGTCCTCGCACACGCACGACCGGAAGAAGCATGCACTCCGTCGCACTCGCCCTGATCCCCTGGCTGGATCCGCAGTACATCCTCGACCACTTCGGGGCCGTCGCCGTGCTCGTCGTGTGCGCCATCATCTTCGCCGAGACCGGCCTGCTGATCGGGTTCATCTTCCCCGGCGACAGCCTGCTCGTCATCACCGGGCTCTTCGCCTTCGACCGCGGCGGCGCCATCGGCGGCATCCCGATCTGGGTGGCGGCGCTGATGATCGGCGCGGCAGCGTTCCTCGGTGGCGAGCTCGGCTACTACATCGGCAAGAAGGCCGGTCCGCCGATCTTCGAGCGCAAGGAGAGCGGTCTGTTCTCGAAGGAGAACGTCGACCGCACCAACGCGTTCTTCCACCGCTTCGGCCCGCTCGCGGTCATCCTGGCGCGGTTCGTGCCGGTCGTGCGGACCTTCCTGCCGATCGCCGCGGGCGTCGGGCGCATGAACTACAAGAAGTACTCGCTGTACAACGCGATCGGTGCCGTCATCTGGGGCGTCGGGGTGACGTTCCTCGGGTACTTCCTCGGGTACATCCCGTTCGTCGCCGATCTCGTGCGGAACTACATCGACCTGATCCTCATCGCGGCGGTGCTCGTCACCGTGGTGCCGATGGCGCTGACCTACTTCCGCAACGCCCGCAAGGCGAAGAAGGCCGAGCAGGAGCAGCCGACCGCGGATTAGCCCGCCGGCGTCCGCTGCGCCGTCGTCCGCTGCGCCGTCGCACAATCGAAAGCACCCCGCACCACGGACTTCCGCGGTGCGAGGTGCTTTTCGTTGTGCGGGAGCGAACGGCGCCGCCGCCCCGGGCTAGGCGCCGAAGTACTCGCGCACGATCGGGGCGATCCCGCGGAACGCCTTCGACCGGTGGCTCAGCGCGTTCTTCTCCTCGCGCGTGAGCTGCGCGGACGACCGGTCCGCGTCGTCCGGCTTGAAGATCGGGTCGTACCCGTGACCGCCGGTGCCCTGACGCGACGTCAGCACCTCGCCGTTCCAGACCGCCTCGACGACGTGCTCCTGGCCGTCCGGAGTCACGAACGCGGCGGCGCAGACGAACGCCGCCGTACGCTCGACGACGCCCTTGAGGTTCGACAGCAGCAGCGCGATGTTGTCGTCGTCCACGCGAGTGCCGGCGTAGCGCGCCGAGTGGATCCCGGGGGCACCGTCGAGCACGTCGACCGCGATGCCCGAGTCGTCCGCCAGCGCCGGCAGCTTGGTGTGCGCGACGGCCGCCCGCGCCTTGATGAGCGCGTTCGCCGCGTACGTGTCGCCGTCCTCGACCGGCTCCGGTCCGTCGTAGCCGACGAGCTCGACGCCACCGAGGGCCGCGCCGAGGATCTCGCGGAGCTCGACGACCTTGCCCTGGTTGTGCGTCGCGAGGACGACGGTGCCCGTCACGCGAGCCCCAGGGCGGACCGCTGGATCGCCGCGAGCGACGCGTTGCCCGCGAGCCCGAGGTCGAGCAGGACGTTCAGCTCGTCGCGGTCGAACGGCGCGTGCTCGGCCGTTCCCTGCACCTCGATGAACTTGCCGGACCCGGTCGTGACGATGTTCATGTCGGTGTCCGCGCTCGAGTCCTCGGTGTACGCGAGGTCGAGCATCGGCTCACCCTTGACGATCCCCACGGAGATGGCCTGCACACTGTCGGTCAGCGGCGTCGCCTTCTTCGCGATGAAGCCCTTGTCGCGGCCCCACTCGATCGCGTCCGCCATCGCGACGTAGGCGCCGGTGATCGACGCCGTGCGGGTGCCGCCGTCGGCCTGGAGCACGTCGCAGTCGAGCACGAGCGTGTTCTCACCGAGGCCCTTCATGTCGACGACGGCACGGAGCGAACGGCCGATCAGCCGGGAGATCTCGTGCGTCCGTCCACCGACCTTGCCCTTGATCGACTCGCGCTGCATGCGCTCGTTCGTGGAGCGCGGCAGCATCGAGTACTCGGCGGTGACCCAGCCGGTGCCCTTGCCGGCCATCCAGCGCGGGACGCCGTTCGTGAACGACGCGGTGCACAGCACCTTCGTGTTGCCGAAGGAGATGAGCGCGCTGCCCTCGGCCTGGGTGCTCCAGCCGCGCTCGATCGTGACGGGGCGGTGTTCGGTCGTCGAACGACCGTCGATGCGGGTGGTCATGGTGTCCTTTCGGTGCGGGGCAGCGTGATGGCCCCGGTCTGGAGGTGGCCGACGCGGGATACCTCGGGTCCGAGGAACCGGCGTGCGAGCCGGATGAACCCGGCCTGGTCGTCGCCCGTCGCCTCGAACGAGTACGTCGGCGGTGCGGTCGTGGTGCGTTCGAGGCCGTGCTCGACGAGGCGACGGTAGACGTCGTTCGCGGTCTCCTCGGCGCTCGACACCAGCGTGACGTCGGGACCCATCACGTACTGGATCGCCGCGGACATCAGCGGGTAGTGCGTGCAGCCGAGGACGAGCGTGTCGACGTCGGCGGCGCGGATCGGCGCGAGGTACCCGGCGGCGACGTCGCGGAGCTCCGGGGACGAGGTGTCGCCGGCCTCGACGAACTCGACGAAGCGCGGGCAGGCGGCGAGGGTGAGCGTGATGTCGGACGCGACGGCGAAGGCGTCCTCGTACGAGCGGGACGCGATCGTGCCGACCGTCCCGATCACGCCGATGCGCCCGGTCCGGGTCTGCTTGACGGCGGCACGGGCGGCGGGCTGGATCACCTCGACGACGGGGATGCCGTACGCCTGCTCGTACCGCTCGCGAGCGTCCCGGAGCACCGCCGAGGACGCGGTGTTGCACGCGATGACCAGGGCCTTCACGCCCTGCTCGACGAGGTCGTCCATCACCTCGAGCGCGTACCGGCGGACGTCGGCGATCGGCTTCGGCCCGTACGGCGAGTGCACGGTGTCGCCGACGTAGCGGATGCTCTCCCGCGGCAGCTGGTCGATGATCGCGCGGGCGACCGTCAGCCCACCGACGCCGCTGTCGAAGACTCCGATCGGTGCATCCGTCACGGGACCAGCGTACCGACGGGAGCCGACGGCTCGACGCAATCCGAGCCTCCAGGCCATGTCCTGACTAGTGTCGTGGAGGTGACCAGCGCGCTCCTGACGGACCAGTACGAACTCACCATGGTCGACGCGGCCCTGAAGGACGGCACGGCTGACCGACGCTGCGTCTTCGAGGTCTTCACCCGGCGGCTGCCGGACGGCCGCCGCTACGGGGTCGCGGCCGGGCTCGGACGGTTCCTCACGGCGCTGGCGGACTTCCGCTTCGGCGACGAGGAGATCGGGTTCCTGCGGGACCGCGGCGTGATCGACGGCGACACAGCGGGCTGGCTCGCGGACTACCGGTTCACGGGCGACATCCGGGCGTACCGCGAGGGCGAGATCTTCTTCCCCAACTCCCCCGTGCTGCAGATCGAGGGCACGTTCGCCGAGGCGGTCGTCCTGGAGACCCTCGCCCTGTCGACGTTCAACGCCGATTCCGCGATCGCCTCGGCGGCCGCACGCATGGTGTCGGCGGCCGACCACCGGCCCCTCGCCGAGATGGGCTCCCGCCGCACCGGGGAGTGGAACGCGGTCGCCGCTGCCCGCGCCGCCTACATCGCCGGGTTCGGCGCGACGAGCAACCTCGAGGCGGGGCGCACCTGGGGCATCCCGACCATGGGCACCGCGGCGCACGCGTTCACGCTGCTGCACGACTCGGAAGAGGCGGCGTTCCGCTCACAGCTCGACGCGCTCGGCGACGGCACCACCCTGCTCGTCGACACGTACGACATCGAGGCCGCGGTCGACACAGCCGTCCGCCTGACGAACGGTCGGCTCGGTGCCGTCCGGATCGACAGCGGCGACCTGCCCTCGGTCGTGGCGAGCGTCCGGGCACAGCTCGACCGACTCGGGGCGACGAACACCAAGATCACGGTGACGAACGACCTCGACGAGTACACGATCGCCGCGCTCCGGGCCGCGCCCGTCGACTCGTACGGCGTCGGCACCTCGGTCGTCTCAGGGTCCGGGCACCCGGCGGCGAGCATGGTGTTCAAGCTCGTCGCACACCGCACCAGCGGCGAGGAGTGGGTCCCCGTCGCGAAGAAGTCCGCGGACAAGGCGTCCATCGGCGGCCGGAAGGAGGCCGGTCGACGACTCCGCAACGGCATCGCGACCGCTGAGGTCGTGCACACCTCCGGTGCCGTCGGCTCCGACGAACGTGCGCTCATGGTGCCGGTCGTCACGCACGGCGAGGTCGACCCGGCGTTCCTCGGGGTCCGCGGGGTCGAGGCGGCACGGGCGCACCACCGCGGGGCGAAGGCGGAGCTGCCGGCCGATGCGGCCAGGATCGGTCGCGGTGACGCGGCGATCCCGACCCTGATCGTGTAGCGGCTACTCGTCCTTCATCTTCTCGTAGATGGCCTTGCAGTCCGGGCAGACCGGGAACTTCTCCGGATCGCGACCCGGGATCCACTTCTTGCCACAGAGCGCCTTGACCGGCTTGCCGCTCAGGGCGGACTGCAGGATCTTGTCCTTCTTGACGTAGTGCGAGAACCGCTCGTGGTCGCCCGGCTCGATCGCCTCTTCTTCGAGGAGCTTCTCGAGCTCGCGGTCCATCACGTCGAGTCCGCCGCCGCCCGGTTCCGTCATGCTCATGGGACAAGGGTACGTCGTGTCGGCACGAGACGTCTCCCGCTCACTCCGCGGCGGACTGGAGGCTCGTGACGGCGCCGCCACGAGCCTCCAGGCCGTCGTGTGGTCGCGCAGGCGACGATTCGTCGCGCCGCGCCGCTCGTCGCGCCGCGCCGCTAGTTGCGCTGCGCCGCCGCCAGCAGGTCCGGACCGTGCCGGTCGAACAACCGTCCGCCGAGGAGCACCCCGGCCCCGAGCACCACGACGCCGACCGCCGCACCGACGACCAGGGTCAGCATCGCCCACGGCTCCGCACCGTCCGTCAGCGCGAGCACCGCGAGCCAGCCGGCCGGGACCGAGCACAGCACGATGCCGATGATCGTCGAGGACTGCGACACCGTCGACACGACGCCAGCGGCCTGGGGCTGCTGGAACGGGCGGTCCCCGGGTCGCACGGTCGGGTACGGCAGCAGCACGGAGACCACGCTGGAGATGCCGAGCCCGGCGAACAACGCGGACACGCAGACCCCGACCAGCACCGGGAACGCCGTCCAGTCACCGAACAACCACGCCGACAGCGCCGACCCGGCGACGATCACCGGGACGCCGACCGCCAGCACCGGGGTGAGGCGGCCGAGTCGGTCGCTCCATCCAGGAGCCCCCGACGCGACGTGCAACCACACCGCGGTGTTGTCGTACGAGACGTCGTTGTGCGGCAGGAACCCGGCGATCACCGCCATGAGCGGCAGCGGGATCAGCGCGGTCCAGTGCCACGGGACACCGGCGACGCCGAGCGGCACGACGACGATCGGCACGAACAGCAGGATCAGGTACGAGGTCCGGTAGCGCGGGTCGCGCCCCCAGTACGTCAGCGCGCGGGCGGCCACGGCGCCGGCGGGCGTCGCGCCGAGCCGGTCGAACCAGCCGAGCGTGCGGTAGCGACGCACCGTCGTCCGGTCGTCGACGGTCACGAGCATGCGGCCGACGAGCCCCCACCAGGCCCATGCGAGGAGGCCGAGGACCACCAGGGCGAGCACCAGCTTCGCGATGCCTGCGCCGACGTGGCCCGTCGCGACGTCGGCGGGTACCGCCCACGCTGCACCCCACGGCGTCCACCCCGAGATGTCCGCGATGCGCTGCAGCTCGGCGCTCTCCGGGTCGAGCCAGTCGGCGCCCACCAGGAGCGAGACCGTCGGGATGAGCAGCACGATGACCACGAGCGTCACGAGCCAACCGGCGTCCCGAGTCGGGCGGTGCGATCCGAGCAGCCACGAGCCGACCGTGCAGCCGACGCGGACGAGCAGCCCGCACGTGGCGATGACCACGAGCGCGGTGAGGACACCGAGCACACCGGTGCCGGCGCCCCGCATCCACGCGACCGACTGGGAGACGGCGACGATCGCGACGCCGACCACCGGGACCCCGACGAGCCCGGCGACGCCGAGGCCGATCGCCAGGTCCTTCCTGGTCACGCCGAACACCGCGAAGCGACGCGGGTCGAACTGGTCCGCGCCGCCGACCGCGACCGGGATGATCGTGAAGCCGACGGTGATGAGGGTCCCCACCGGCACGATGACGGCGCGCGCGGCCTCGGCGTCCGCCGAGCGCAGCGCGGTGACCGCCATGGCGATGAGGACGGCCGCCACGAGGCCGGCGAGGCTCCCGAGGACGACGAGCACGGAGCGTCGGGCTCCCCCGCGGATCTCCCCCGCGAGCAGGTCGGCCCTCAGCCGGAGAAGCTGTGCAACCATTCCATGCTCTCCGCGACGACGCGGCCACCCGCGAGTTCGACGAACTTGTCCTCGAGGCTCTTGCGCCCACGGACCTGCGCCATGGTGCCCGATGCGAGCACCTTGCCGCCGACGATGATGGCCACCGAGTCGCACGTGCGCTGCACGAGCTCCATCGAGTGGCTCGACAGCACGACGGTGCCGCCGCCCTGCGTGTAGCGCCGGAGGATCTCCGTGATGGTGGTCGCGCTCACCGGGTCGACGGACTCGAACGGTTCGTCGAGCACGAGCACGCGCGGGGAGTGGATCAGGGTCGCGGCCAGCGCGATCTTCTTCGCCATGCCGACCGAGTAGTCCGCGACGGGTCGGCCGAGCGCGTCGCCGAGCCCGAACGCCTCGGCGAGGTCGGCGCTCCTCGACCGGGCGGTCTTCCCGTCGAGTCCGCGGAGCGTCGCCGAGTAGAAGAGCAGCTGCGCGCCGGTGAGCCGGTCGAACAGGCGCAGACGGTCGGGCAGGACCCCCATGCTGCGCTTCGCGGCTGCGGGGTCGGCCCAGACGTCGTGGTCCAGCACGGTGGCCGTGCCGGCGTCCGGACGCAGCAGTCCGGTGAGCATCGACAGCGTCGTGGTCTTGCCGGCACCGTTCGGGCCGACGACGCCGAACAGGGAGCCCTGGCGGATCTCGAGGTCGACCTCGTCCACGGCGAGCGTCTGCCCGTACCGCTTCACGAGGCCGCTGGCCCGGAGCACGACCGGCTGCTGGGCGGACGCGGTCGCGCCCCGCTTGGCAGCAGGCGTCCGCTTCTTGGGTGCGGGCTTGGTCCGGACGGGAGGCTCGTCCTCCGTCCGGCCGTCGGCCTGCGGAGCGTCCGTGGTCGGCTCAGAGGCAGTGGCGGTTTCCGCTCGTGGTGCCTCGGCCGCGATCGTCGCCTCGGCCGCGTTCGTCGCCGCGGCGCCCTGCGGGCGTGTCGCGCGGCCAGGGCGCTTCGTGCGCGACTTCTTCGCGGCCGGCTTCGCGGTGCTCGTCGTGCTCGTCGGGGCAGCAGCCGGCAGCACGCCGGTCTCCTCGACGCGCTCGTCCTCCGCCGTCTCACCCTCCGACGTCGTCGTGTGGTCGCTCATACCGTCCTGTCCAGGGCGGTGGTGCGCATCGCTGTCCCCCGTGTCGTCCTCGGCCGCGTCGTCCCCGGCCGTCTCGTCGTCGTCGTCCGCGTCGTCGTCGGCCCTGTCGGTGTCCTCGTCGATCGCGGTCGTCTCGGTCAGCCAGGCAGCGTCGGACGTCGCGTACACGTCCTCGTCGTCCCCTGCTGCTGGCGTCACGGCCCCACCGTACCAATGCGGTGCGGACATCGGCGGGCCGCGTCCTGCAGTGTCACGAAATGACTACGAAGACGCTCAGCACGTACCCCGATGGAGGGACGTTCCGTATCATTCACCAGGGCACGACGGAGTGTTCACCACTTGGAAACCTGCTCGGACCGGACACCTGACGGGTCACCCGACCACACCGGACGGTGCGGTCGCCGGCGACTCTCGGCGATTTCGGATGCACCGCGAGCAGACTCGACGAGGCCCGCCCGTGCCCCAGGGCGCGCGGGCGGACACCGGAAGGGACCACCATGACCACGCAGATCGTCATCCTCGCAGCAGGGATGGGCAGCCGCCTCGGGCGCAGCCTGCCGAAGCCGCTCACCGAGCTCAGCGACGGCCGCACCATCATGCAGCAGCAGTTCGAGAACATCCGTGCGGCCTTCGGTTCGAGCGCCAGGATCACGGTCGTCGTCGGCTACAAGTCGGAGTACATCGTCGAGGCCTTCCCCGAGGCGAACTTCGTCTACAACGAGTCGTACGACTCCACGAACACCTCGAAGAGCCTCCTCCGTGCGCTCAAGGCCACCGGCAAGAGCGGCGTCCTGTGGATGAACGGCGACGTCGTCTTCGACCCGCGTGCCCTCGTCCGTGCCGCGGACATGATGGACCAGGACCGCTCGTTCGTCAGCGTCAACACCGAGAAGGTGTCCGACGAAGAGGTCAAGTACACCGTCGACGCCGAGGGCTTCATCCACAAGCTCTCGAAGCAGGTCGTCGGGGGTCTCGGCGAAGCGGTCGGCATCAACTACGTCTCCGCCGCCGACAAGCAGGCGCTCATCCACCACCTCGGTCGCGTCGACGACCAGGAGTACTTCGAGGGCGGCATCGAGGCTGCCATCGGCGAGGACGGGCTACGCTGGACGCCGATCGACATCTCCGACCTCTACGCGGTCGAGATCGACTTCGCCGAGGACCTCGAGCGCGCGAACAACCTGTTCGCCTGAGCCGCCAGCCTCCTCTCGGCGATCCCGGCCGGAAGGACCCCATGACGTCAGCGAGTGCGCCGACCGTGCCCGTGACAGCTGCCACCGCAGCGTCGCGCAGTGCCGGTCGGCGCTATCGTCAGGCGCTCTGGTTGCTCACCAAGCGCGACCTCCGCGTGCGGTACTCGACGTCAGCGCTCGGGTACGTCTGGTCGATCCTCGACCCGCTCGTGATGTCGGGCATCTACTGGTTCGTCTTCACGCAGGTCTTCCACCGCGGTTCCGTCGGTGAGGAGCCGTACATCGTCTTCCTGCTCACGGCCCTGCTGCCGTGGATGTGGTTCACCGGGGCGGTCTCAGACTCCACCCGGGCGTTCATCAAGGAAGCCAAGCTCATTCGGTCGACGACCATCCCGAGGAGCATCTGGGTCGCGCGGATCGATGCCTCGAAGGGCATCGAGTTCCTCCTGAGCATCCCGGTGCTCGCGATCTTCGTCATCGCAACCGGAGCCCACGTGCACTGGCAGGTCGTGCTCTACCCGTTCGCGATCGTGCTGCAGTGCGCGCTGGTCTACGGCCTGGGGCTCATCGTCGCGCCCCTCGTCGTGTTCTTCCGCGACCTCGAGCGTGCCGTGAAGCTCGTCCTCCGCTTCGCCTTCTACGCCTCGCCGATCATCTACGGCACCAACGCCCTGCCGGACGCCCTGCGCCCCCTCGCGGCGATCAACCCGCTGACGGGCATCTTCGGCATCTACCGCTCGGCGTTCTTCCCGAAGCAGCTCGACTGGTTCGAGGTCCTGTCGTCCGTCGTGACCACCGCGATCGTGGTCGCCGTCGGACTCGTCGTGTTCCGACGCAGCGAACACCGCGTCCTCAAGGAGCTCTGATGACCGCGACCGAGTCCACGACCCAGACCGCGACCGGGAAGCCGGTCATCTCGGTCCGTGACGCCGGCATCCGTTTCAAGCGGAACCGTCGGGCCAGCCGCAGCTTCAAGGACCTCTTCGCCGGCAGCAACCGACGCAAGCGCGGCGACGAGTTCTGGGCGCTGCGCCACGTCTCGTTCGACGTCCGCCCCGGCGAGGCGATCGGTGTCGTCGGCCGGAACGGCCAGGGCAAGTCCACGCTCCTGAAGCTCGTGGCGCAGGTGATGCTCCCCGACGAGGGCCGCGTGCACGTCGGCGCCGGGGTCGCCCCGCTCATCGAGATCACCGGCGGCTTCGTCGGTGACCTGACCGTGCGCGACAACGTCTACCTCACGGCCGGGCTGCACGGCATGTCACGGGCCGAGATCCGCGACGGCTTCGACGAGATCATCGACTTCGCGGAGATCGGCGACTTCGTCGACACCCCGTACAAGCACCTGTCGAGCGGCATGAAGGTCCGCATCGCGTTCGCGGTGATCTCCCGCCTCGACGAACCGGTGATCCTCGTCGACGAGGTCCTGGCGGTCGGCGACAAGGCGTTCCGCGAGAAGTGCTACAAGCGGATCGAGGAACTCCTGGCCGGCGGTCGGACCCTCTTCTTCGTGTCCCACAGCGACAAGGACCTCCGGCGCTTCTGCAAGCGCGGGCTGTACCTCGACAAGGGTCGTCTGCAGCTCGACGGGCCGATCGAGGACGCGCTCGCGAAGTACTCCGCCGACTACGGCGTCTGAGCCCGGTCGTCGGCCCCCTCTCCCCAACAACCAGGCCGATCCGCCCCCGCTCCACAACCCATGGGCCCACAGGGCACTCCCGCGCCCCCAGCGTCGGACCCTCCGCCTACCCTCACCCCCATGCACCCCGCACCAACCGCCTACGCTGTCCCCTTCGTCGTCGACCGCACGCACGCGCCCCGACGGTACGACCTCACGAACATGTCCGACGAACCGGTCGACGGACTGAGCCTCACCCACCTCGGCACCGGCTACTGCCCGCCACTCGTCGTGCGCCGCCTCGAACCAGGGCGCAGCATCGGGATCGCGGTGTTCGGCGCCGGCCCGGAAGAGACCGGTGTCGTGATCGTCCGGTGGCGTCGTCCGGACCACAGCGAGTACCTGTGGCGGATGTCGCTGGTCGGTCCCGGCCTCGCGCCGTGAACCGGACCGGGTCAGCGCTCGCCGTGCTCCTCGGCGACGCGGTGCCAGCGAGCGATGAGCCGCTCGATCGCGTCGTGGAACCGAGCGGTCGCGGTCCCGGGCGAGGTGTCGCCGAAGTACCGGGCGACCCAGTGCCGCAGGGCCGCGAGCTCCGCTTCGTCGTGTGCCGCGGCGTCCACGCGTGCCACGACGTCCCCCGCGTCGGTCGCGGTCAACCAGTTCGCCGCTGCCAGGTACCCGCGCTCGTCGACGTCGGCTCCTGCGGAACGGGGCCGCGTGACGATCAGGGGCTTGCCGACGGCGAGCCGGTCGTAGATCATCGCGCTGATGTCGGTGATCGCGACGTCGGCGTCCGCGAGCTGCCAGCCCAGTTCCGGGCCGTCGTCGTACACGTGGTGCGCGCCCGGGTCTGCGGTGTTCGCGGCGGCGATGGCCGCGATGATCCGTTCGTGCGCCGCCTTGTAGTCGGCGTCCAGGACGCCGCTCCGGGGGTGCGGCCGGTAGACGAAGCGGTGTCGGGGCGACGCGAGCACACGTTCGGCGATGGTCGTGCCGTGGCTCGCGATCGATCCGTACGCGGCTGCCGGGCGATCGCCTTCCCAGGTCGGGGCGTAGAGCACGACGGTGCGGTCGTCGGACGGGTACGGGGGCTTCCCCGCGAAGTGGTCGGCCTGGGGACGACCGATCGCGATCGCCCTGCTGTCCAGGTCGTAGTCCCACAGGGCCTCGGCGAGTCGGTCACGGGCGGCGTCCCCGGCGATCAGGGCGTAGTCGTACGCCTTGAACTGGTTCGTCGTCATGTACATCTTGTCGCTCTCGCCGTGGTTGACGAAGACGTGCCACATCCGCCCGTACCGCATCATCTGGAAGTTGCGGGCGTTCTGGTTGACGTACAGCACCACCTTCGGCGCCTGCTCGTCGACGAAGCGTTCCAGGTCGACGACCTGCCGGGCGTAGACAGCGGTCACCGGCGCCTCGTCGAGCAGTGTGAGCATCGTTCCGGGGTTCCGGGAGATGATCGCCACCGGGTGCGTCTTCGACAACTCCTCGAGCGGGGCGTACCACTGCCGGACCTGGTACATGTTCACGGGCCCGTCGGCGAAGTACACCGCGATCTCGATGCTCCCCGGTGCCAGCGGCGGCTCCGCGGCCAGGCGTCGGGCGAGCGTCCGCCGGTTCCCCCGAGCGCTCAGGAGCCGACGTGCGAGTCGGACGGCCGTGCGGGCGTCGTTGATGATCGGCATGCTGCCTCTCTCGTCGGGGCGGGTCGGGTCTCGTCGGATCGGGGATGGCCCGCGGGGTCAGACGACAGGCGGGCGGCCGGCCAGCGTCATCCGGCCGATCGTCAGCCACCCCATCGGGTGTGCGGGACCGCAATCGGTCGCCCAGCCTTCGCGGACGCCACCGAACCACACCCGGAGCCGTGCCGGGTGTCGCCACCAGCGTGCCACCTGGATCGTTGCCCACGACCCGACGTACAGGGGGCGGAGCGGCGCGGGCAGGTTGCGGCGGGCCAACCAGACCCGGTTCCTGGCGTTCAGGCGGTAGTACTCGGTGTGCCGCGCCGGGTCGATCGCGGGGTGGTTCGCGACCAGGTCCCCGGCGTACCAGGTCCGTCGGCCGGCGTCCCACACCCGCCACGCGAGCTCGATGCCCTCGTGCGCGTAGAAGTACGGCGCTCCCCATCCGCCGACGACGCGGTACACGTCCATCGGCAGGATGACCGCACCTTCCCACACCGAGAAGACCGGCGACGATTCGGTGGGGTCGCCCTTCCGGATCCGGGGCACCCAACGCCGCGGGTTCGCCGTCCCGGTCGGGTCGACCACGCGCGGTTGCACGAGGCCGAGCGACGGGTCGCGTTCGAACATGCCGATCGCGTCGCGCAGGAACGTCGCGGAGGGGATGGACGCATCGTCGTCGAGGAAGAACACGTAGTCGCCGTCGACGACCTCGGCACCGGCGTTGCGCCCGGCCGGGATGCCGACGTTCTCCGGGAGCGCCAGCGTGCGGACGCCGTCCGGGAGACCACTCGGCTCCCAGCCGTTCCCGACGCAGACGACGTCCAGCTCCACACCCTGCTGCGCGAGCACGCTCTCCAGGCCTCGGCGCAGGTCGTCCGGCCGGGTGCCCTGCGACAGGCTGACCACGGCGACCCGCGGGCGCTCGCGGTGCGCCACCGCGTGGCGGCGGACGGTGCCGGGCGTCACGCGCGCACCCGCTTCGACGAGATGATCGCGACGAAGTGCCCGAACGTCGCGATGACGGCGAGCGGCAGGAGCGCCCCGACGAGGATCCGGTCCACGAGCGGGTGCCCGACGACCAGACCGATGAGCGCAAACACGAACGCCAGCATCGAGAGCTCGACCGAGTGGTAGAGCCGGTGGAACGGCAGGAACCGTGCGACCCGGCGGAGCGACGCGAGACGACGCCCGGACGGAGCGGTCGAGGCGTCCCGGCGGTCGACGAGCTTCTCGAGCCCGGAGTTCGCACGGGCCACGTGGACCATGTCGTTGAGTGCCTTGTTGAGCACGATGACCAGCCCGAGCGCGCAGCCGATCGTCGTCCACATCCAGTCGGCGCCGTGGATCGGCCACGTGGCAGCGCGGACGCCGAGCGCGATCGGGATGAGGCCCTCGGTCGTGTAGTGCCCGACCTTGTCGAGGAACACCCCGGCGGGCGAGCGGGTCCCGCGCCACCGGGCGACCTCGCCGTCCGAGCAGTCGACGAGCATCTGCAGCTGACCGAGCACGAGCGCCAGTGCTGCACCCCAGATCCCGGGGATGAGCAGGGCAGCGGCGACCGACCACCCGACCAGGATCATCAGGCCGGTGACCTGGTTCGCGCTGATCCGGGTCTTGAGGAGCACCCAGGTCAGGTACGGCGAGACGTCACGCAGGTACAGCGAGGCGGTCCAGTGCTCGGCGTTCGCGCGCGACCGGACCTCGTCCGGCTGGGCGACCGCGCGCAGTTCCGCGATCGAGGTCGGGTGCGTGTAGCCGCGCTCGGCGGGCTGCTGGTCGATCATGGGGTCACCGTCCGGTGTGGGTCGTCAGCTCGGAGGTCCGCGTCAGGAACCCGACGATGAACCCGACCCCCCAGCCGATGTGGATGCACGGCAGCACGACGAGCAGCCATGCCCGGGTGGCCGCGTCGGAGCGTCGTGCGACCGCGAGGGCACCCACGACGACGAACAGCAGGTAGACCGCGGGGACGACGAACCCGAGCAGTGCCCACGCGGCGCCGCTGTGCACCGCAGCGCCGATGATGCCGACGATCCCGGCGACGATGCCGAGCCCGAGCCCGGCGACCATGGCCGGCGGCACGAAGTAGCGGATGCCGTTGCCCGCTGGGAAGCGGCGTGCGAGTTCGCCTCGCCAGAGCCCGGTCGCGACGAACTGGCGGATCAGGCGCTTGAGGCTCGGACGCGGACGGTAGGTCACGACGAGCTCCGGCGTGAACCAGACGGTCCCCCCGGTGGTGCGCAGCCGCCGGTTGAGCTCCCAGTCCTGCCCGCGCTTGATGCCCTCGTCGAAGAGCCCCACCGCGAACAGCCGGTCGCGCTTGAAGACGCCGAGATACGCGGTCTCCGCCGGACCCGCCTGGCCACCGACGTGGTGCGGGGTCCCGCCGAGACCGACGCGGCTGCCGTAGGCCAGTGCGACCGCCTTCTCGAACGGCGTGCGTCCCTCGGCACGCATGATGCCGCCGACGTTGTCCGCGCCCGACTCCTGCAGCGTCCGCACGGCGATCCGCGTGTAGTCGCGGGGCAGGACCGAGTGCGCGTCGACGCGCACGACGATCGGGTGCTCCGAGGCGCGGATGGCCACGTTCAGACCGGCCGGGGTCGATCCGACGGCGTTCTCGACCGCACGGACCCGGGGGTCGGCCGCGCTCATCTCGGCGACGAGCTCGTTCGTGCCGTCGATCGACGGGCCGAGGGCCAGGACGACCTCGAACGGTCCCTCGTAGTCCTGGTCGAGAAGACTCGCGACGGCTGCACGGACCTCGGTGACCTCGTTGAGGACGGGCATCACGTACGAGACGCCCGGCAGGGGCTGTCCGTCTGTCTGCATGCGTTCCTCGGGGTCCTGGCGGTGAGCGACCTGAAGCCTATCAACTGCCCAACCGGCCCACCTGCGGACCACCCCAGCGCCGGGCGGGCGAGATACCCGGGTCTGCCCTGCGCCCGACGCCGGTATTCCGCCCGCTCGACCGGACGCGGACCGCGCGCACCCCGAACGGGCGGAATACCCGGGTGCTCCCCACGATCGACCGCGGTATTTCGCCCGCTCGACCCGACCCGGACCCGGACCCGGACCGCGCACACCCCGAACGGGCGAAGTACCCGGGTCCGCCGTGCGCCCGACGCCGGTATTCCGCCCGCTCGACCGGATGCGGACGTTCCGCGCCCCGCGCCCCGCGCCGCGCGCCGGGCGGGGGGCGGGCCCACCGCCCGGCCGGGGGGGGGGGGGGGGGGGGGGGGGGGGGCCGCGCCC
>JASCOI010000279.1 GCA_029959665.1 Microbacteriaceae bacterium PS02333 | reverse complement strand
GTGTGGATGTACCCGGTGCGAAGTCCTGCACGATCCCGAGAAGCGTCGACCGCAACTGGGCCAGCGTGTAGGTCGCGCTGTGGAACGCGTCCGCGACCGTGCTGATCGAACTGCTGTCGCCCGTGTACAGCCGCTGCAGGCTCTGGTAGCCGTCGCCCCAGAACCCGTTCCCCTCGACGTTGCCGTCCGGGAGCTCCATGAACACCAGGCTGATCCGGGTGTCGGCCGTCAGGGTCTCGGTGTGGAGCGTCCGGCCCGGGACGACGAGGGAACCGGACCTCCAGTCGGACGCG
>JASCOI010000278.1 GCA_029959665.1 Microbacteriaceae bacterium PS02333 | reverse complement strand
GCTCGTACCGCGCCCGTCCGGCTCGCGCTCCCAGGCCGTACCCGAGTGCTGCGCCGGCGACGAACAGGAGCCTGCCTCGCATGGTTCCGCCGTTTGAGTCAGTGTGCGGTGGTCATGCGCCGAACGGAATGTGTCGGCGTTCCACCAACAGTAGCCCTCGGGGGGGCGGCGGTCCGCGCAGGAACCGAGCAGACCCCGCACGGTCGACCGGGTCTCCCCCACGAGCCCGGCCAGGCCACGGCCCCGCGACACCTCCCCGATCGCGACGACGCCGTCGGCGAGACCGGCGGGGCT
>JASCOI010000277.1 GCA_029959665.1 Microbacteriaceae bacterium PS02333 | reverse complement strand
ATGCTGCCGGTCACGTCGGCGCCGCTCGGCTCCAGGCCCATCAGCGCCAGCGACGTCATGGACTTGCCGGATCCGGATGCGCCGATCACGCCGCCGCGCCGGCCGGGAGGCACGGTGAACGACACGCGGTCCAGGACCGTCCGCCCCGTGATGCGGACCGACAGGTCGCGCACCTCGAGGCCGCCGGCCGCGGGCGCGCCGGTGGTCGCCGTGCTGGTCGCGTCGGTGGGCGTCATGCGATCCCCTCGGTCCCGGTGACCCGGGCGGAGTCCGTGCCCGGCACGGGTTCGGTCC
>JASCOI010000276.1 GCA_029959665.1 Microbacteriaceae bacterium PS02333 | reverse complement strand
GGACACGGAGGTCGAGTACGCGCGGACGAGTCCGCCGGCACCGAGCTTCACGCCGCCGAAGTACCGCGTCACGATCGCCACGACGTCGGTCAGCTCGCGGCGTCGCAAGCCCTCGAGCATCGGCACACCCGCGGTGCCGGACGGTTCGCCGTCGTCCGAGGAGCGCGCCTGGGCACCGAGGACGCCGGTCACCATCGCGGTGCAGTTGTGCCGCGCGTCCCAGAACCGCTTCCGGACCTCGGCGATCGCGCGGTCCGCCGCGTCCGAGTCGGACACCGGGACGACGGTGGTGACG
>JASCOI010000275.1 GCA_029959665.1 Microbacteriaceae bacterium PS02333 | reverse complement strand
GTCGGGAACACCATCGCGGAGCCGCTCGTCACGCACAGCGTCGGCGCCAAGGCATCCCGTCGTGCCCGCGTGCGCGAGCTCCTCGCCCAGGTGGCGCTGCCGTCCTCGATGGTGAACCGGTTCCCGAACGAGCTCTCCGGCGGTCAGCGGCAGCGCATCGCCGTCGCCCGAGCGCTCGCGTTGAAGCCCGAGGTCATCGTGCTCGACGAGGCGGGCTCCGCGCTCGACGTGCTCGTGCAGGGCCAGATCCTCGAGCTCCTCACCCAGCTCCAGTCGGAGCTGGGCCTGACCTACCTG
>JASCOI010000274.1 GCA_029959665.1 Microbacteriaceae bacterium PS02333 | reverse complement strand
CCCGGACAGCTGGTACGGCCGCAGATCGGCGTGGACGGTGTCCGGCACGGCGACGTCACCGGGGGGAGACGCGTCGAGGAGCCGCGACGCCATGGCCGTCCACCGTTCGGCGTGGTCGGTCTCGTCGGCGAGCTGGTCGAACTCGGACCACAGCCCGGCCTGCAGGGGCGTGACCGTCATCGGCTGCGACGGTTCCCACTCGTTCTGGGCCCGGGCTTCGTCGATGAGCTCCTTCAGCCGGTCGAACGCCGGGTCCGCGAGCGACAGGTACGAGTTGTCGACGAGCTTGAGCCGCCGCTGCC
>JASCOI010000273.1 GCA_029959665.1 Microbacteriaceae bacterium PS02333 | reverse complement strand
ACGAGGAGCCTGGTGAGGTTCACGAGCAAGCCCGCGACCCCCACCCAGAACACCTGACGCCCGGGCTTGGAGTCGCTGTCCTGGGCCATCGATCCACCTTCCGGTGTCTGCGCCGGCGGACACGAGAAGCGCAGGCCAAGGGGCTTGCAGCTCGCCGGGTGGGGCGGGCTACACTGGTTCCGAGTTCTCAGGCGCGGGACGTCTGGTGGCCCTTGGCTCTCCGCTCGGAGAGCAACCGACGCCCACCACTGTTGTCGCAGTGGTGGGCTTCTGCGTTGCCCGGGTCAGCGTTCCGGCGATACG
>JASCOI010000272.1 GCA_029959665.1 Microbacteriaceae bacterium PS02333 | reverse complement strand
CAACTGAGCCGAGTGATCCACTGACGAGGGCCCCCCCTCCCCCAGGCTGCGGGGCCCGCGCGCGTTGCGGGGCGGGGTGCGGTCCGCGGTACGTCCGCGTGCCGCTGCCGAGGGGACCGTCATCGCCCGTGGCCGAGACGGTCACGGTCCCGCCTGCCATGCGGCGCGGGTCGAGCGGCACGGTCCACTTCGACGTGCCGGGCACGGGCGGCTCGACGCGGTTGCCGTCGGCGTCGGTCACCGGCGTGCCGTCGGCGGCGGTGAACGACAGGCGGGCGCCCGGCTCGGCTGTCCCGGACAGGAC
>JASCOI010000271.1 GCA_029959665.1 Microbacteriaceae bacterium PS02333 | reverse complement strand
GCGCCGACACCGCTCCGCTCCTGCTGGCCGCCTGAGGCGGTGGACGCGCACCGACGACGGACGGGAGGCCCGGTGCCAGCTGGCACCGAGCCTCCCGTCCGTCCCGTGGTGACGTCCGTCCGGTCGTGACGTCCGTCCGGTCGTGACGTCCGTCCGGTCGTGACGTCCGTCCGGTCGTGACGCCCTACGCGGCGACCGCGACCCGGTCGTCGGCCGGCCCGCTGCCCGCCGCGGCGGCCGCCGCCCGCGCCCGCCGCCCCCCCGTCGTGCGGGCGCCCCCCACCCCCGCCCCGCCGACGGGGCC
>JASCOI010000270.1 GCA_029959665.1 Microbacteriaceae bacterium PS02333 | reverse complement strand
CGCGAATGGCACATGCTCTACCGCTTCGCCGACCACGACTCGTTGGCGACGTGGGAGAACTCCGACGACCGACTGCGGTGGCTCGACCTCGGGCGAGACCTCGTCGTGGAGTCCCGCGGCGAGAAGCGCACCGGGATCGAGGGGTGGTTCGACGCCCCGGCCGACACCCCGGCGTCGAGCGCTCCCCCGCGGTGGAAGCAGGCGGTGAGCATCTGGCTCGGGTTCTTCCCGGTGAACCTGACGTTCACGATCGCCGTCGGGTTGCTCGTGCCGTCCTTCGCCGGGCTGGCGGCGCTG
This sequence comes from Microbacteriaceae bacterium PS02333, assembly GCA_029959665.1. GTDB lineage: Bacteria > Actinomycetota > Actinomycetes > Actinomycetales > Microbacteriaceae > Curtobacterium > Curtobacterium guangdongense. The sequence continues at coordinate 8 of JASCOI010000270.1, read as the reverse complement.
CCCCGGGT
>JASCOI010000026.1 GCA_029959665.1 Microbacteriaceae bacterium PS02333 | reverse complement strand
GAGCCACCCCCACCACCCCAGAACACCCATCACTCCCGGAAGGGAAGCCCGCCATGGCATCCAGTCCTCCCGTCACCGCGCCCCGGCGGCGCGGCCGCCGGCCCGCCGACGTCGGCGCCATCATGCCCTCGAGCGGCCGTGGCAGCTACTGGTTCTACCTGCTGCCCGGGTTCGTCCTGCTCGCGGCGATCATCCTCGTGCCGCTCGGCTGGAACGTGTACCTGTCGTTCACGAACTACCGGGGCATCCTCCCGCCGCAGTGGACGGGCCTCGACAACTGGCGGCGGCTGATGACCGACGGGCAGTTCTGGATCTCGTTCCGGAACAGCATCGCGATGATCCTCGCGATGGTGATCGTGCCGACGAGCCTCGGTCTCGTCCTCGCCGCTGCGCTGTTCGACGTGATCGGCAAGAAGTTCGGCGGGCGGCTCGCGAGCTTCCTCCGCGCCACCTACTACCTGCCGCAGATCCTGCCGGCGGTCATCGCGGCGATCGTCATCGGCTGGATCCTCCGGCCGGAGAACGGCGCCCTCAACGTCATCCTCGACGCGGTCGGGCTCGGCGGCCTCCAGCACAACTGGCTCGGCAGCCCGGACACGGCGCTGCTCTCCGTCGCGGTCGTGCTCGTCTGGGTGCAGATCGGGTACCCGGTCGTGGTGTTCATGGCCGCCCTGCAGCGCGTCGACCCGGAGCTCTACGAGGCGGCAGAACTCGACGGCGCCGGCTGGTTCCAGCGCTTCCGTGCGATCACCGTGCACATCATCCGGCCCGAGATCTTCGTGGTCGTCCTCACCTGCACCATCGCTGCGCTGAAGGTCTTCGGGCCGGTCTACGCGCTGACCGGTGGCGGCCCGGGCAACGCGACCATCGTGCCGAGCTACTACTCGTACAGCCAGTTCTTCCAGGCGCAGCAGGTCGGGTACGGCGCGACGATCGCGACCGCGCTCACCGTCGTGATCGTCATCGTCGCCATCGCGTTCATCGCGGCCCAGAACCGGGCCGAGCGGAAGGAAGAAGCCCGATGACCGGGATCGTGTCAGCACCGACGACCGAGGCGACGTCCGTGACGGATGCGCGCCGAGCCTCCAGGCCGACCGCCGGGGGCCCCACGCGCCGGAAGAGCGCCGGTGAGGGCGGGCGCAAGCGCCCGGCCGACTGGATCGTGCTGGCGGGCGGCATCGTCATCGCCGTCCTGATCGCCGCGCCGTTCCTGCTCATCCTGCTCAACTCGTTCAAGACGCCGGCGGACTACGCGGCCGGTGGGCCGCTCGCGTGGCCGGCGCACATCTCCTTCGACGGCATCACGACGTTCTGGAACCGCGTCGACTTCCCGCTGAAGCTCTGGAACAGCGTGTTCATCAGCGGCTCGGTCGCGATCCTCGCGGTGCTCATCTCGATCCTCAACGCCTTCGCGATCGGGATCGGCCGGGTGCGGTACCGCACCTGGATCGTCGTGCTGTTCATGCTCGCCAACATGCTCCCGCAGGAGGTCCTCCTCTACCCGCTCTACATGATGTTCAAGGGCATCGGGCTGTACGACAACGTGTGGAGCGTGATCATCGTCTTCACCGTGATCCAGTCCGCGTTCGGGACGTACCTGCTCTCGAGCGTGTACGGCACCTTCCCGAAGGAGATCCTCGAGGCGGCCGCGCTCGACGGCGCCGGACGCTGGCGGGTGCTGTGGCGCGTCATCGTGCCGATCAGCCGTCCGACGCTGTCCGTGCTGCTCATCTTCTTCTTCATCTGGACGTGGAACGAGTTCCTCATACCGCTGACGTTCCTCGTCAGCAACGACAACCAGACGGTCCCCGTCGCGATCTCCCTGCTGCAGGGCGACCGGCTGATGGACGTCACCACCACGAGTGCGTCGGCGCTCCTCGGGCTCATCCCGACACTCGTGTTCTTCCTCATCTTCCAGCGCACGCTCGCGCGCGGCATCACGGCAGGAGCGGTCAAGTAATGAAGTTCACCGACGGGTTCTGGCAACTCCGACCCGGCGTCCAGCCCCTGTACGCGCAAGAGGCCCACGACATCGACGCGGTGCACGCCCCGTCGGGCGACCGCCTCGTCGTCACCGCACCGACGAAGGTCATCGAGTCGCGCGGGGACACGCTCAACCGGCCGACGCTGACCGTCACGCTGTCGAGCCCCATGGAGGGCGTCGTCACCGTCCGCGTCGAGCACTTCCGGGCACCGCGGCCCGAGCTGTCCTTCGACCTGGTCGGGAAGGAGCCGGGACACGGGACGGCCACGCTGACCGACGGTGTCGGGACGTTGACGTCCGGGGACCTCTCGGCCGTCGTCACCCCGGGGGCGCCGTGGGACCTCCGGTTCCGATCCGGTGACCGGGAGCTGACCGGCAGCGGCCACAAGTCGCTCGGCCACGTCACCCTGGCGCCGGGTGCCGAGGTCTCCCGCGGGGTCGTCGGCAACGCACGGGTGCAGGGCGCGGACGCGCCGACGTCCTCGACGTTCGTGCACGCGCAGCTCGACCTCGGGGTCGGGGAGCTGGTCTACGGGCTCGGCGAGCGGTTCGGTCCGCTCGTCAAGAACGGCCAGACCGTGGACATCTGGAACGCCGACGGTGGCACGTCGAGCGAGCAGGCCTACAAGAACGTGCCGTTCTACCTGACGAACCGCGGATACGGCGTGCTCGTCGACCACCCGGGACACGTGTCGTTCGAGGTGGGCTCCGAGGCGGTCGAGCGCGTGCAGTTCTCGGTCCCCGGGGAGTCCCTCGTGTTCCACGTCATCGGCGGCGGGACCCCGGCCGGGGTCATCGAGCGCTACACCGCGCTCACCGGCCGTCCGGCGCACGTGCCGGCGTGGTCGTACGGCCTCTGGCTGTCGACCTCGTTCACCACGGACTACGACGAGGCGACGGTCACGTCCTTCGTCGACGAGATGGCCGCGCGCGACCTGCCGGTGAGCGTCTTCCACTTCGACTGCTTCTGGATGCGCGAGTTCAACTGGTGCGACTTCGAGTGGGACCCCCGGGTCTTCCCCGACCCGACCGGCATGCTCGGCCGGCTGCACGACAAGGACCTGCGCGTCTGTGTGTGGATCAACCCGTACATCGGGCAGCGCTCCCCGCTCTTCGACGAGGCGGCGGCGGCCGGGTACCTCGTGCGGAACCCCGACGGCACCGTCTGGCAGTGGGACCTCTGGCAGGCCGGCATGGGGCTCGTCGACTTCACGAACCCGGACGCGAAGGCCTGGTACCAGGGCAAGCTCCGCGCGCTCGTCGACCAGGGCGTCGACTGCTTCAAGACCGACTTCGGCGAGCGGATCCCGCTCGGTGTGACGTGGGCGGACGGCAGCGATCCGGAACGCATGCACAACTGGTACACGCAGCTGTACAACGAGGCCGTGTTCGAGGTCCTGGAAGAAGCGCGCGGCGCCGGTGACGCCGTGCTCTTCGCGCGCTCGGCCACGGCCGGCGGCCAGCAGATGCCGGTGCACTGGGGCGGCGACAACACCTCGTCGTTCCCGTCGATGGCGGAGACCCTCCGCGGTGGCCTCTCGCTCGCGCTGTCCGGCTTCGGGTTCTGGTCGCACGACATCGGCGGGTTCGAGGGGCGCCCGGACCCAGCGGTCTTCAAGCGCTGGGTCCAGTTCGGGCTGCTCTCCTCGCACAGCCGCTTCCACGGCAGCAGCTCATACCGCGTCCCGTGGGCGTTCGACGAGGAGGCGGTCGAGGTGACCAGGGCGTTCACACGCCTGAAGCTCCGCCTGATGCCGTACCTCTACGGGCTCGGTCTGCAGGCATCGGAGCGCGGGCTGCCGGTGATGCGACCGATGCTGCTCGAGTTCCCGGACGACCCGACGGCGGCGTACTGCGACCGGCAGTACATGCTGGGGTCCGACCTGCTCGTCGCGCCCGTGTTCAGCGAGTCCGGCGACGTGCAGTACTACCTGCCGGTCGGGTCGTGGACGAACTGGTTCACGGGCGAGGTCGTCACCGGCGGGGTGTGGCGCACCGAGCGGCACGGGTTCGACACGCTGCCGCTGTGGGTCCGCGGGGGAGCGGTGCTGCCGCTCTCGACCCGCACCGACCGTCCGGACCACGACTACCTGGCGGCGCTCGAGCTCCGGGCCTTCCCCGCGGGGACGACCGGCAGCGTGGACGTCCGGGTGACCGCACCCGACGGGCGGTCGGAGGTCTGGACGGTCTCGACCGTGTCGGGCGACGAGTCGTCGGTGTCGGCCACCGGTCCGCTGCCGGACGGGTGGCGGCTGGCGGTCGCCGACGGCCCGACCACCGAGGCGATGGGTGGTACGGCGCGGGTTCAGCTCTGATTTGTTGCGCAGCACCACAAAATGCTGGCGGGAACGCCGGTGCCGCGCCATGATGAGAGCAGGGACCTGGAGCAACCGCGGACGGTCGACCGGAAGGGCACCATGCAGCGCGACACACCGGCCGGCGGCAACCGGAACACCGCGCGGGTGCTCCGACTCGTCCACCAGGAGGGACCGCTCACCCGCGCGGACCTGACGCGCGCCACCGGGCTGAACCGCTCCACGACCCTGGCCCTCGTCGGGGAACTCGTCGAGCTCGGCCTGGCCTTCGAGACCGAGGACGGCGCGGCCACCGGGGTCGGACGACCGAGCCCGGTGGTCCGTGCGTCGGCCGACGTCGTGGCGGCCGCCGTCACGGTCGAGATCGACGCCGTGACGGTGGCCATGGTCGGCCTCGACGGCAGCATCCGGTCCCGGGTCACCGAGCACACCGACGACCGACCCACCGCCGAGGAGGCCGTGCGGATCGTCGCGAGGCTCCTCGACGACCGTCCCGCGCGCCTGGTGGGGGTCGGCGTCTCCATCCCCGGCACGGTCCGCGTCGAGGACGGTCTCGTGCGGGACGCGCCGCACCTCGGCTGGCGCGACGAGCCGTTCGCCGAACCACTCGCCGCCGCCACCGGACTGCCCGTGCGCGTCGCGAACGACGCCAACCTCGGTGCGTGGGCGGAGCGCCTGTACGGGTCCGGCCGGGGGGTGTCCGACCTCGTGTACCTGAACGGCGGCGCGAGCGGCATCGGCGGCGGGGTCATCAGTGCCGGGCAACCCCTGAGCGGTGCGGACGGGTACGCGGGCGAACTCGGCCACACGTTCGTCGCGGACAACGGGATCCGCTGCCACTGCGGCGCCATCGGCTGCCTCGAGACCGAGGCGTCGCGCGCGGCCCTCGTCGCCGTGACGGGCGTGCCGGCGGACCTGCCGGCACTCGCCGATGCCCTCGCGGCCGGCGGTCCGGAGGTCGAGCGCGTCGTGGACCGGCAGGTGGCCGCGCTCGCGACCGGCCTCCGCAACGCCATCCACACCGTCAACCCCGAGGTGGTCGTCCTCGGCGGGTTCCTCGGGGTGCTGCTCGGCCACGTCGGGGACCGCGTGCTCGAGGCCGTCCGGGCGCAGTCGATGGCCGCGATGGTGGACCGGGTCCGCATCGTGCCCGCCGAACTCGGTCCGGACGTGCTGCTCCGCGGCGCCGCCGAGATCGGGTTCCGTGAGCTGCTCGACGACCCGGCGCGCGTCGACACCCTGACAGCACGTCCATCCGAACGACAGAAAGCGGGTACCCCGTGACCACGGACCAGCAGACCCAGCGCGTCAGCGTCCTCCTCGGGCAGGACGACCTCACGATCGAGGACCGTCCCGTCCCCGCCGTCGACCCGGGCGACGTCCTCGTCGAGGTCGCCGCCGTCGGCGTGTGCGGCTCCGACGTGCACTACTTCCGGCACGGGCGAATCGGCGACTTCGTCGTCTCGTCGCCGCTCGTCCTCGGCCACGAGCTGTCCGGCACGATCGTCGCGGTCGGCGACGGCGTCGACCCCGGACGCGTGGGGGACCGCGTCGCCGTCGAACCGCAGCGTCCGTGCCACCGGTGCGCGCAGTGCCTCGCCGGGCGCTACAACCTCTGCCCGGACATGCGCTTCTACGCCACACCACCGGTCGACGGCGCCTTTGCGGGCTTCGTCACCATCGAGGCCGAGTTCGCGCACACCCTGCCCGACTCGGTGTCGTTCGAGGCCGGTGCCCTGCTCGAGCCGCTCTCGGTCGGGATCGCCGCGGTGCGGAAGGCCGGGATCGTGCCGGGGTCGTCCGTGCTGATCGCCGGTGCCGGCCCGATCGGGATCATCTGCGCCCAGGCGGCGAAGGCCTTCGGGGCGACCCGGATCGTCATCAGCGACCTCGTCCCCGAACGCCGTGAGCGTGCGCTGTCCTACGGCGCCACCGAGGTCGTCGACCCCACCGTGGTCTCGGTCGCCTCGGACATCGCGCCCGTCGACGCCTTCATCGACGCCAGCGGTGCGCCCCGTGCGGTGTCGGACGGCATCAAGGCCGTCGGTCCCGCCGGTGCCGCCGTGCTCGTCGGGCTCGGGAACTCCGAGATGACGCTGCCGGTCGAGCACATCCAGAACCTCGAGGTCACCGTCACCGGGATCTTCCGGTACACGGGCACGTGGCCGGTCGCGATCGGGCTCGTCGCATCCGGGCAGGTCGACCTCGACTCGCTCGTCACCGGGCGGTTCGGGCTCGACCAGGTCCGCGAGGCCCTCGAGAGCGACACCGACCCGGACTCCCTGAAGTCGGTCGTCTACCCGAACGGCGTGCCGACGGCGTGACCAGGAACGGGGGCACCGGCGGGACACCCGGACGCGCTACGGTTCGCCCATGACCGTCGTGCCCCCGCCGCAGCGCACCGATCGTCGCGCCCTCGTCTCGTGGGCGCTCTGGGACTGGGGATCTGCGGCGTTCAACGCCGTCGTCACCACGTTCGTGTTCAGCACGTACCTGGCGAGCCGCGCGTTCGTCGACCCGGCCCTCGTCGCGGCCGCGGACTCCTCGGCCACGGCGGCGCGTGCGGTGGAACGCGAGCTCGCCCACAACGCCGCCGTGGTGTCGACGGCCCTCACCATCGCCGGCATCGTCGTCGCGCTGGTCGCACCCGCCGTCGGCCGGCTCGCGGACTCGTCCGGACACCGTCGGCGGTCGGTGCTCATCGCCACGATCGGGGTCGCGCTGTCGATCGGTGCCATGGTGTTCGTCGCACCGAGCCAGCCGTACCTGGTGCTCGGCGCAGCGCTCATCGGCATCGGGACCGTCGCGTACGAGATCGCCTGCGTCGGCTACAACGCCATGCTCGGCCAGGTCGCACCAGGTCCCCGCACCGGCCGGGCCTCGGCGATCGGCTGGGCGGCCGGCTACTTCGGCGGCATCGTCCTGCTCGTGCTGCTGCTCGTGCTCTGCATCCAGGACTTCGGCGGCGGTGACACGGCCGGGCTCCTGAACCTGCCGGCGACCGTCGCGACCGGGCAGTGGGACGTCCGCGTGGCGATCGGCATCGCCGCGGTGTGGCTCGCGGTGAGCTCGATCCCGCTGTTCCTCGTCGTTCCCGAGGCCGAGCGCGCTCCCGACCAGCGCGGGAACCTGTTCTCCGCCTACCGCGACCTGGGCCGGGACATCGCGCGGCTCTGGCGCGAGCGTCGGAACGTGCTCGCCTTCCTCATCGCCAGCGCGGTGTTCCGCGACGGCGTCGGCGCGGTCTTCACCTTCGGCGGCATCATCGCGGCGCAGGTGTTCGGGTTCAGCGCGTCGGGCGTCATCATGTTCGCGATCGTCGCCAACGTCGTCGCGGGCATCTCCACGGCGCTGTCCGGCCGGCTCGACGACCGGTTCGGTTCCCGGGCGATCATCATGGTGTCGCTCGTCGGGCTGGCGGTCTGCGGCCTCGCGGTGCTGTTCGTCGGGACGGCGCAGATCGGCTTCTGGGTGCTCGGCCTGGCCCTCTGCATGTTCGTCGGGCCCGTGCAGTCCTCGTCGCGGGCGTACCTCGCGCGGCTCGCGACCCCCGGCCGCGAGGGCGAGCTCTTCGGCCTCTACGCCACGACCGGGCGTGCTGCGGCGTTCATCGCCCCGGCGATGTTCGGCATCGCGGTGACGATCGGCGGGTCGACGCGCTTCGGCATCATCGGCATCGTCGTGGTCCTCGTCGCCGGCCTGGTGCTGATGGCCTTCGTCAAGCGCGAGGATCCGGTCGCGCCCGCCGCGTAGGTGGTCGAATCGCGCGTAGGAGGTCGAATCGCGCGTAGGAGGTCCGAAGTTCGGACCCCCTCCGCGCGATTCCGCTTTCCATCGCGCGTGACATTTGTGCGAACGCACGCACAGACGGGAGGCGCGGTGCGGGTCGGACCCGCACCGCGCCTCCCGGCCTGGTCGCGTGCCGTCCTGCTGGTGCCTTGGTGCGTCGTGGCCGGGTGGGCCAGGATGGGGGGATGACCGACCAGCGGATCGCCGTCGTCGTCCTCGCCGCCGGGCAGGGCACGCGCATGAAGTCCTCGACCCCGAAGGTGCTGCACCGGCTCGCCGGGCTGCCCCTCATCGCGCACGTCCTGCGGACGGCCGAGTCCCTCGAGCCGGAGCACATCGCCGTGGTCGTGCGGCACGAGCGCGACCTGGTCGCGGCTGAGGTCGCCGAGCGCATGCCGGACGCCCTCGTGGTGGACCAGGACGAGGTCCCCGGCACGGGGCGCGCCGTCGAGGTCGCGGTCGCCGCGCTGCCCGCCGACTTCGACGGGGCCGTGGTCGTGCTCTCCGGCGACGTCCCGCTGCTCGACGCGGTGTCGCTCCGACAGCTCGCCGACGTGCACGGGCGCACCGGCAACGCGGTCACGTTCGTCAGCGCGATCGCTCCGGATCCGACCGGTCTCGGGCGGATCGTCCGCGACGACGCCGGTGCCTTCGTGGGCGTCGTCGAACACAAGGACGCCACGGACGCGCAGCGGGAGATCACCGAGACCAACGCCGGCATCTACGCGTTCGACGCCGTACACCTGCGTGCGGTGCTGCCGTCGCTGACCACGGCGAACGCGCAGGGGGAGAAGTACATCACCGACGCCCCGGCACTCATCGCGGCACGCGGCGGGCACATCGACGTCGTCACGCTCACCGACCCGTGGCTGGTCGCCGGGATCAACGACCGCGCGCAGCTGTCCGACACCGGACGCGAACTGAACGCCCGCATCGTCCGCGCACACCAGCGTGCGGGGGTCACCATCCAGGACCCGGCGTCGACGTGGATCGACCTCGACGTGTCGATCGAGCCGGACGCCGAGATCCTGCCGGACACGCAGCTCATCGGCGCCACCGCGATCGCCGCGGGTGCAGTCGTCGGACCGGGGACCACGCTCCGCGACACCGAGGTGGGGGCAGGGGCCACGGTGAACCGGGTCGACGCCACCCTCGCGGTGATCGGCGACGGTGCGTCGGTCGGTCCGTTCGCCTACCTCCGGCCGGGCACCATCCTCGGTGACCAGGGCAAGATCGGCACCTTCGTGGAGACGAAGAACGCCAAGATCGGTCGCGGCAGCAAGGTCCCGCACCTGTCCTACATCGGGGACGCCGAGATCGGCGAGGACTCGAACATCGGGGCGAACACGATCACCGCGAACTACGACGGCGTGCACAAGCACCGGACCGAGGTCGGGTCGAACGTCCGCACCGGCTCGCACAACGTGTTCGTCGCCCCGGTTAGGATTGGTGACGGGGCGTACACCGGTGCAGGCACGACGGTCCGCAAGGACGTGCCGGCCGGGTCGCTCGCGATCAGCTACGCCCCACAGCGCAACACCGACGGATGGGTCGACGAACACCGACCCGGTACGCCGGCGGCCGAGGCGGCTCGGCGCGCGCGAGGCGAATGAACCACCGCGACGGCCATCGGTCGTCGGACCCTCGACACACACGGCCCTGCTGGGTCAGGGAGTGAGTACGGCACTTGTCCGGAATCAAGGCAACCGGCCAGAAACGACTCGTCCTCGTCTCGGGACGAGCACACCCGGAGCTCTCGGCGGAGATCGCGGAAGAACTCGGCGTCGACCTGGTCCCCACCGATGCGCGCACCTTCGCCAACGGTGAGCTGTACGTCCGCTTCGACGAGTCGGTCCGCGGCTGCGACGCGTTCGTCATCCAGTCGCACACCGCCCCCATCAACGAGTGGCTCATGGAGCAGCTCATCATCGTCGACGCCCTGAAGCGCGCCTCGGCGAAGCGCATCACGGTCGTCGCGCCGTTCTACCCGTACGCCCGCCAGGACAAGAAGGGCCGTGGCCGCGAGCCGATCTCGGCCCGACTCGTCGCCGACCTGTTCAAGGCCGCCGGCGCGCACCGCATCATGAGCGTCGACCTGCACGCCGCGCAGATCCAGGGGTTCTTCGACGGACCCGTCGACCACCTGTTCGCGATGCCGGTGCTGCTCGAGCGCTTCAAGGAGATCCTCGACCCGTCGACGCTGACGGTCGTCTCGCCGGACATGGGGCGCGTGCGCGTCGCCGACATCTGGTCCGAGAAGCTCGGCGCCCCGCTCGCCATCATCCACAAGCGTCGCGACCCGCTCGTCCCGAACCAGGTCACCGTGCACGAGATCGTCGGTGACGTCTCCGGCCGCTGGTGCCTGCTCGTCGACGACCTCATCGACACCGGTCGGACGATCGCGAAGGCCGCAGAGGCGCTCAAGGCCGCCGGGGCGATCGGCGTCGTCGTCGCCGCGACCCACGCCGTGTTCTCGGACCCGGCGACCGAGCTCCTGCAGAGCGAGTTCATCGACCGCGTCGTCGTGACGGACACGCTGCCCGTCCCGGTGGAGAAGCGCTGGGACCGCCTCGAGATCCTGCCGATCGCGCCGCTCCTCGCCCGCGCCATCCACGAGGTCTTCGACGACGGGTCGGTCACCTCGATGTTCGACGGCGCAGCGTAGCGGAGCCGTCGAACACATGGGCACAGCCGACGGAGCTCACCATCTCCGGGACGTGACGAGCGTGGCGGGCTGGTGACGATCAACCCCGCGCGCGACGCCCTCGCCGCTCGGCTCCGGGCGGCGGGGAGCGTCTTCGCCGAGGACGAAGCCGACCTGCTGCTCGACGCCGGCGACGGTGACGCCGCCCGACTCCGGACGCTCGTGCAGCGTCGGCTCGCCGGAGAGCCGCTCGAGTACGTCCTCGGCTGGGCCGCCTTCGACGGGCACCGGATCCGGGTGACCCCCGGCGTGTTCGTGCCCCGCGCCCGGACCACCGTCGTGGTGTCACAGGCCGCGGCGCTGCTGCACCGCTACGACCGCGTGGTCGACCTGTGCTGTGGCGCCGGAGCCATCGGTGTCGCGCTGCTCGAACGGGTCGGCGCGCTCGACCTCGTCGCGTCGGACATCGACCCGGACGCGGTCGACGTCGCGGCGGAGAACATCGGCGACCGCGGGATCGTCGTCGCCGGGGACCTCTTCGCGGCACTGCCCGGCCGGTTCCGCGGTGCGGTCGACGTCATCGCGGTGAACGCCCCGTACGTCCCGACCGACGCCATCGCGACCATGCCGTCCGAGGCCCGGGAGCACGAGCACCGCGTGGCGCTCGACGGCGGTTCGGACGGCCTCGACCTGCACCGCCGGATCGCCGCGGAGGCGGGGGAGTGGCTGCGTCCGGGCGGCGCCGTCGTCATCGAGGTGTCGGAAGCACAGGCACAGGTATCGGCCGTGGCCTTCGCCGGTGCTGGCTTCACGACGAGGATCGAGCACGATGATCAGGTCGACGGCACCTGTCTCGTGGCAACCCACGAATGAATGTCCGGCGCCGTTCGAACCCAAGAGGGTGCCCCAGGCCGCATGTATTCACAGAGGCGCCACTGGGGCTGGCTCAGACGATAGCATGACGCCGTGACAGCCGGGTCGGACTTCGAACGATGGTTCTCCGAAGCGCGCCTCGCGCCGTACATCGCGGAAGCCGACGGTGACTCCGCGTTGGCCGAACGGTTGTACGAGTGGAACGCACGGGTCGCGGGCGCATGCATCGAAGTCCTCGGGCACCTTGAGGTCCTGCTCCGAAACGCGATCGATCGCGAGCTGGCGTCGATGGTCGACGAGGACAACGGTGGCATCCCGTGGTTCCTGATGAAGCTGACGAAGGGCCCGGCCCAGACGACTGCGGACACTGCGATCGAAGCGGCTCGCGACAGATTGCGTCAGAAGAAACCACACCGCGACACGCGGCACCAGATCGTCGCCGCGATGAACTTCGGCTTCTGGACCGATCTCCTCGGAAGTGAATTCGAGTCCGTCTGGCGTTCTGCGCTCCATCGCGCCTTTCCGCACTCGTCGGGTCTCCGGAAGGACCTGTCGAGCACTGCCAACGGGCTCCGCGTGTTTCGCAATCGACTTGCACACCCGGATTCGCTCCTCGCCGTCGACGTGCCGTTCCAGCTACGTCAGGCGCTTCTGCTCGCAGGGTGGATCGACCCGGCGGCGGAGCAGTGGTTGTCAGACGTCGAGCGAGTCACCGAGGAGTACGCGGCCCGTCCGGTGCGGCGGTTCGACACGGTGGTCGTGCCAGCCCGCGATGCGTATCCGTTCTACGAGCAACACGGTGTGTACATCTGCCAGGCGGGCCGGACTTTCCGCCCGATCGAACGACTCGCCTTCTACGCGGACCGAGAGATCAAGGCGGCCGTGCCGGCCATCGCCAAGCGAGTGGACAACATCGAGTGGACGGAAGAGAACGCCGCGCGACTCAGTGCGTCTCCCGACAGCGCCGACCAGGAGCTGGGCGTGCTCATCCGCGAGGCACGAGCATCCGGCTGGACCGACGGCCGGTACCAGGTGTTCTGGCTCTCCCGAAGCTCCTCAGATCCCCGTCATCGTGAGCTGGCCTCGCCCCTCGTCCATCACTCGAGGACAGCCTTCACCCGACGGCAGCGGTACGTCTCGTTGCATTCCCTCGAAGTAGCAACGACGACGGAGGACCTCAGCGCGCGGTCAGCGTGATCGAGTCCCAGCCGGTCGCCCCGTTCGGGGCCGGCGGCCGCTGGACGCTCGTCTGCACCTCACCGTCCGCGCTGACGGCGCGGATCTGCACCCGGTGCTCCCCGGCGGTCGCGGTCCAGCGGTAGACCCACTGCCGCCACGTGTCGGCGGACACCGAGTCGGCGAGCTCGGCGTCCTGCCAGCCGCCGTCGCCGATCTGCACCTGCACGGCCTTGACTCCGGTGTGCGGCTGCCATGCGACTCCGGCGATCGCGACCCGGTCGCCGACCGTCACGGTGCTGCCGTTCGCGGGGGTGTCGATCCGGGACTCGAGCTTGACCGGCCCGCGCTCCGACCATCCGCGGGGCGTCCAGTAGCCCTGCGCGTCGGCGAACCGGGTGACCTCCATCTCGACGACCCACTTCGTCGCGGACACGTACCCGAAGAGCCCCGGGACGACCATCCGCACCGGAAAGCCGTGCTCGGCGGGCAACGGCTCGCCGTTCATCCCGACCGCGAGCAGCGCGTCGGTGCCGTCGTCCTGCAGGACGTCGAGCGGGGTGCCTGCGGTGAACCCGTCGATGCTCCGGGAGAGCACCATGTCCGCGTCACCGGTCGGCTTCGCACGGGCGAGCAGCTCGCGGATCGGGTACCCGAGCCACAGTGCGTTGCCGATGAGGTCGCCGCCGACCTCGTTCGAGACGCAGCTCATCGTCGCCATGTGCTCCTCGAGCGGCAGTGCGAGGAGCTCGTCCCACGTCAGGGTCACCTCGTGTTCGACGGCGCCGTGGATGCGGAGGCTCCAGTCGGCGGGGTCGATCGAGGGCACGCGGAGCGCGGTGTCGATTCGGTAGAAGTCGGCGTTCGGCGTGACGTACGGCGTGATCCCGGCGACGTCCAGCGATGCACCGGACGGCACGGGTGGCGCCGTGGTGACCGGAGCGGGCAGGTGCACCGCGCGCCGGATCGCCGCGGCGCGCTGCATCGCGCCGGATCCGATCCGCGCACCGGTCCCGACCACGAGGGCGAGGGCCCCGGCCGTGACCGACCAGACGATGAACGCCCGGCGTTCCGGAAGAGGAGCCTCGGAGCGCGTGGGTGTCCCTGCGGCGAACTCCCACCGCCGCAGCCGGGCCGTCACGAGCCGGAGGACGATCACCGCAGCCGCCACGCCGAGCACGGTCGGCGCACCGTCCCACATGCCGGAGCCCGACCGGGTCGTCACCGCCAGCAGTGACAGCGCCCCGCCGGCCGCGAACACGAGTGCTCCGAGCGGCGGACGCGCGCGTTCGAGGATGCCCGCCGCAGCCGAGATCGCGACCATGAGCACACCCATCAGCACAAAGAGTGCGACCTTGTCGCCGGTGCCGAACAGGCTGACCATGAAGTCCTTCGCACCGGCCGGCGCCAGGTCGATGACCGCGGAGCCCACCGCCACGAGTGGGCTGCCGGCGCCGCCGAGCACGAGGGCACCGAGCTCGGCGGCACCGAGGAAGGCGAGCGCGGCGACGACGCCGACGGCCGCGGCCAGCAGTCGCGGCCGCATCGGGAATCGGCTGGTGGGCACGACCCGATGCTAGGTCCGCCGGGCTGTGAACGGGCAGGACCGACGAGGTTGCCGAGCGTTCAGCGTCCTCCGGTGGGGTTCCCCGCGCTGCCGTGCGAGGATCGACACGTGCTGAGCCGACCCGACCGCGTCCCGCGGAACGGACGTGCCCGCCGGCCCATGACGCCCGACCGTCGCCTCGCGGTCGTCCGCTGGGTCATCGTCGCCGTCTGGGCCGCGTTGCTCGTCGCGCGGATCATCGTCGTCGCACGGAGCCCGGAAGCCGACCTCACCGCGTTCGGCATCGCCGAGATCGCCGTCATCGTCTTCGGGGTCGGGGTGATCCTGGCGGGGGTGCTCCGGATGCAGGGGCTCCGGCGTCGGCGCGAGGACGAGTCGCTCGCACTCGCGATCCGTCGCATCGACCCCACCGTGTGGCTCGTGCCGGCGGCGCCCACCGCCGAACTCCGTGCGATGGTCGAGGGCGATCGGTCCGAGATCACCCTCGGGTCACGCGTGACATGGGCCTTCGGTGCGACCGAGGCGTCCCTGTGGGAACTCGACGAGCGACGTGCGACCCGGCTGCTCGTGATCCGCTGGAGCCGGGTGATGCACGTCGGGCTCGAGGACGTCTCGGCACCGGGGGACCGCGGTGCCTGCGCCGTCGCGATGCACTACGTCCGACCGGACGACACGATCGCGGTCGCGACGTTCCACGTCCGGACGGCACCCGGGTCCCGGCGGTTGCTCGGGCGCGGGCCGAAGCTCGAGCGGCTGCTGGCGGAGCTGGCGCGGGAGCGCATCGTCGCCTGAGTGCGGCCGGGCCGGGCGGCGGCGGCCGCTGGGCAAGTTTCGCGCTGAGCGACACATTTCGTGCTGATCGGCGCGAGAACTGTCGCTGAGCGCGAAACTCTGTGCAGCAGCAGCAGCAGCAGCAGCAGCAGCAGCAGCGGCGGCACGCGCCACGCACGAACGGGCCCCGCCGTGTGGCGAGGCCCGTTCGGTGGTGCGGCGATCAGTGCGTGGAGGGTTCCTGCTCGACCTCGCGGCGGTCGTCGTCGGACCACAGCGTGTGGAACGTGCCGTCCTTGTCGATGCGCTGGTAGGTGTGCGCCCCGAAGAAGTCGCGCTGCCCCTGGATGAGCGCGGCGGGCAAGCGGTCGGACGCGAGCGAGTCGAAGTACGACAGCGCGGACGAGAACCCCGGCGCCGGGATCCCGGACGCCGCGGCGATCCCGACGATGCGGCGCCAGGCTGCTTCGCCCTCGGCCACCGCGTTCGCGAAGTACGGGTCGACCAGCAGCGACTCGAGCGAGGGGTTCTTGTCGTACGCCTCGACGATGCGGTTGAGGAACTGTGCGCGGATGATGCAGCCACCTCGCCAGATCTTCGCGACGTTGCCGAGGTCGATGTCCCAGCCGTACTCCTTCGCCCCGGCGATGATGAGGTCGAAGCCCTGCGCGTACGCGACGACCTTCGACGCGTACAAGGCCGCGCGCACGTCGTCGGCGAACGTGTCCGGCACCTCGGCGATGTCCGGCCGGGACGTCACGGAGGCCTGGACCGCCGCACGCTGCGCCGGCTTCGACGACACGGCGCGGGCGAACACCGCCTCGCCGATGCCGGAGACCGGGATCCCGAGCCCGACGGCGTTCTGCACGGTCCAGACGCCGGTGCCCTTCGAGCCCGCTTCGTCTCGGATGACGTCGACGAGCGGCTTGCCCGTGTCGGCGTCGCGCTGCTTGAGGATCTCACCGGTGATCTCGATCAGGTACGACTCGAGGTCGCCCTTGTTCCACTCGTCGAACACCTGCACGAGGTCCTCGACACTGAGGCCACCGGCGCGACGGAGCAGGTCGTAGGACTCGGCGATCAGCTGCATGTCGGCGTACTCGATGCCGTTGTGCACCATCTTCACGAAGTGCCCGGCGCCGTCCGTGCCGATGTGCGTCACGCAGGGCTCGCCCTCGGCGACGGCGGCGATCGACTTCAGGATCGGGCCGAGCGTCTCCCAGGCCTCCTTCGAACCGCCGGGCATGATCGACGGGCCCTTCAGCGCGCCTTCTTCGCCGCCGGAGATGCCCGTGCCGACGAAGTTGAGGTCCTTCTCGCGGAGGTCGTGCTCGCGGCGGATGGTGTCGTGGAAGTTCGCGTTGCCGCCGTCGACGATGATGTCGCCCGGCTCGAAGCGCTCGGCGAGCTGTTCGATGACGGCGTCGGTGCCCTTGCCGGCCTGCACCATGATGATCGCGGTGCGGGGCTTCGAGAGCGACGCGACGAACCCGTCGATGTCCTCGGACGCGATGAAGCCGGCGTCGCCGTGCTCCTTCAGGAGCTCTTCGGTGCGGGCGTAGGTGCGGTTGTAGACCGCGACGGTGTTCCCCTCGCGCGAAGCGAGGTTGCGTGCGAGGTTCGATCCCATGACCGCGAGGCCGATGACACCGATGTTGGCCTGTGCGTTGCTGTCTGCCACGTGAGTCTCCTTTGTCCTGACGTTCCGGCCCCAACTTACGGACCGGGACCTGGGACCGCACGGGTGTTACGGCAACCTGTGGACAGTGTTCACCGGCACCCGTGCGGTGGAGGAGCTCGCTACTTCCGGCTCAGCTCGGAGAGGCGAGCGCGGTACTCCTCGGCACCGATCTCCCCGCGGGCGAACCGGTCGGCGAGCACCGACCGGGCGTCCGTGAGTGCTCGCCAGCTCCCGCGTCGGAGCACCCCGAACACCAGGAAGACGACGAGGAACGCGAAGAAGAAGAACGCGGGGAAGACGAAGAACGGGAATCCGCCGCCGTGCCAGTACGGTGCGGCCGTCGCGAGGGTGGTGAGCATGGGGACCTCCTGGGTCGGTTGCGGTGCCGCAGTTGCGACCCTCCAAGGCTCCGGTCGGGAGGCTCGCCACGCGTCCGTCCCGCAGCCCCACTTCCGTCTGCTCCCGCAGTCGTAGTGCACGCCCTCCTCACCAGCCGAATACTCCCGGGGGAGTAGTCCACAGGTCCCGCTCCCGCGGGATGCCCGGCCCGGCGACCGACCATAGGCTCGACAACGTGACATCCGATCTCCGCGACGCCGACACCCGCTGGCCGGTTCGACGACGCTTCGCGCGGGTCGGCCGGGTGATCCCGGTCGCCGTCGTGCAGATCGTGGGCACCCTCGTGGCCTCCCGGTGGTCGGGCGGGTTCGCGGACGGGACCGGTCCGCCTTGGGCTCGGCACGGCGCAGGGGGTGCGGCGTTCGACCCGATCGTCGTCGGGCCGCTGGCGGTGGCGCTGCTCGTCGCTGGCGTCGTGGCGCTGCCGTTCCGGTACCGCTGGCCGCTGGCGGTCCTGGCGGTCACCCTCGCCACCACGATCGGGTACGCCCTCGTCGTGAGTCCGAGGGGCCCGTTCGTCGCGGCGCTGACGATGGCGATCGCGAACGCGTGGTTCCGCGGCAACCGGATCCCGGTCTACGTCGCGGCCGGCATCTCGCAGGTCGTGCTGCCCACGGCCGACACGCTCGCCGGTCGTGCATCGTTCTCGACCGTGACGACGATGTCGCTGTGCCTCGCGTGGCTCACCGCGACGATCGCGATCACCGAACTCGTGCGCGTCCGTGTCGCCCGCGTGGCAGAGGCCCGCCGTGCCCGAGCCGCCGCGGACCGGGCCCGGGCGGACGACGAACGCGTGCGGATCGCCCGCGAGCTCCACGACTCCGTGGCGCACAGCATGTCGCTCATCAACCTCCAGGCCGGTGTGGCGCTGCACCTCGGGAACGAGCTCCCGGAACAGACCAGGGACTCGCTGACGAACATCCGCGACTCCAGCAGGCAGGCCCTCGTCGAGCTCCGGACGATCCTCGGCCTACTGCGCTCGGTCGACGGAGAGCCCGGGAGCTCCGAACGGAACCCGACTCCTGGGCTCGATCGCGTCCCCGACCTCGTCGAGCGCGCTCGTGCGGCCGGGATCGACATCGGCCTCGACGTCCGCGGTGACCTCGGCAGCGTCGGTGGGATCGTCGACCGCAACGCGTTCCGGATCGTGCAGGAGTCGGTGACCAACGTCATGAAGCACGTCCCGGAGCACACCGCGCGCGTGCTCGTCGACGTCGGCGCCGAGGTCGTGGAGGTCTCCGTGTCCGACGTCCCCGCGACGTCCGAACCCCACCTCGGCGCGCGGGCGACGAGTGGCGGCATCGGTGACTCCGGCAACGGCATCATCGGCATGCGGGAACGAGCGACCGCCGTCGGGGGCACCCTGCGTGCCGGGCCGACCCCCGACGGCGGGTGGACGGTGCTCGCGCGGTTGCCGGTCGGCGATCGGCCGCCCGGCCCGGAGCAGTCAGGAGGCACATCGTGACCGATCCGATCCGGGTGGTGCTCGTCGACGACCAGGTCCTGGTGCGTGCGGGGCTCCGAGCGCTCGTGGACGCCGAGCCGGGCATGACTGTCGTCGGGGAAGCGGGCGACGGCGACGGTGCGGTCGAGGTCGTCTCGCGTGAGCGGCCCGACGTCGTCCTGATGGACATCCGGATGCCGGGCAGCGACGGGCTCGACGCCACCAGACGCATCTGCGCCGACGCCGCGCTCGCCGACGTGCACGTCGTGATCCTCACCACCTTCGAAGAGGACGACTACGTGTTCGATGCGATCCGTGGCGGCGCCGCCGGGTTCCTCGTCAAGGACACCGAACCCGCCGAGCTGCTGCGCGCGATCCGAACGGTGGTGGCGGGGGAGTCGTTGCTGTCGCCGCGAGCCACACGCTCCCTCGTCGAGGCGTTCGCGACCCACGCGAAGCCCAGCTCCCTGTCCCCGGAGCTCGACGTCCTGACCGACCGTGAACGCGAGGTGATGCGCCTCGTCGCGACGGGGTGCACGAACACCGAGATCGCCGAGCTTCTGTTCGTGAGCTCCGCCACCGCGAAGACCCACGTCTCCCGGGCGATGATCAAGCTCGGCGCCCGCGACCGTGCGCAGCTCGTCGTCTTCGCCTACGAGACCGGCCTCGCCACCCCGGGCTGGCAGGCCTGATGGTCCGCACCCGTGCTGATACCACCGCTGATACCATCGACCGCATGGCGATGACCCTGCGGCTCGACGACGACGAAGCCGCTGCCCTCCGGCAGCGCGCGGACCTCGAAGCGCGCTCGATGCAGGACATCGCCCGAGAAGCCATCCGCGAGTACATCGAGCAGCACAGCCGGAGCGATCTCATCGACGGGATCCTGGACCGCGAGCTGCCGCGGTACGCGGAGGCGCTCGACCGCCTCGCGCGATGATCCACCTGACCCTCGACGAGGCGCTGCACATCGCTCGTCGTACCGTCGGCCCCGATGTCCTCGTGCGGGATCCCGGACTCCTTGAAGCCGCACTGGCCCGCGCCGCGACGACCGTCGACGGTCGTGACGCCTACGCGACCCTGGTCGACAAGGCGGCGGCGCTCGTGCACTCCGTCGTGCGGAACCACGCGCTGGTCGACGGGAACAAGCGGCTGGGCCTCATGCTGCTGATCGTCTTCCTCGGCGTGAACGGTCGGACCCTCACGATGTCGAACGACCAGGCGTACGAGTTCATCGTGGCGATCGCCGAAGGACGGCTCGACGACGTCGGCCCGATCACCACCGAACTCGTCGACCACGTGGCGGATCGCTGACGGCAACGGATGGCAACTCCCGGCACCGCGGCGCTCCGGGAGCACGATGGACCCATGGTCTTCAGTGGGATCGGCATCGTCGCCGGCGAGCACCTGACCGGAGCGGTCCGTCGAGCGGGGGCCGACCACGTCGAGCCCTCGATCAGCGGCAACCTCGTCGTGCGGGACGACGACGGGTGGCACCGCAACGAGGCGTACGCCGGGGAGCGCTTCGGGTCGTTCGCGCTCTTCGTGCCGCCGGACCTGCCGCTCCTCACCGGTGACCCCGCGGTCGTCGACGGGTACTTCCGGGCGGTGCTGCCGATCATTGCCTCGGTCGCCGAACCCGGCGCGAAGATCGTGTTCGGCTCGGGCACGGCTCGGACCGCGCCGGCTGGGATGTCGGACACCGATGCCCGAGCTCGGTTCGCACGCGTCGTCCGCGTCGCACGGGACACCGCACGCGAGCACGACCTGTGCATCGTCCTCGAGCCCCTGAACCGGTCCGAGACGAACCTGATCCACACGATCGACGAGGCCGTCCGGTTCCTCGACGAGTTCGACCTCGACGGGGTCGGCGTGGTGGCCGACCTGTTCCACGTGCAGACGGAGTCCGAGTCGTTCGACGTCGTCCGCGCGAACGGCGACCGCATCGGACACGTGCACCTCTGCGACCGCGACCGCGAGGCCCCCGGTACCCGGGACTGGCCGTGGCCGGAGTTCCTCCGAGCGGTGCAGGACGGCGGCTACCGCGGCTCGGTGTCACTCGAGTGTCACTGGCCGGACGACGCCGAGCCGGCGATGCGGAGCGCGCTCGACGAGGTCCGGGCGGTCGTCGCCACCGCGTGACAAGCTCGGCGCATGTCCATCGTGGTGCGCCCCGCGACCGCGTTCGAGGACGTCCGGACGATGGTCGGTCCGAAGCGCCCTGACGCGAACGTCTGCTGGTGCCTGAGCTACCGGATCCCGTCGCGGGAGAACCAGCAGCTCAGCGGGACGGCGCGTGGTGACCGGGCGCGGGAGCTCGTCGCCGAGGACCCGCCGCCGGGTGTGCTCGCGTACGACGGCGACGAGGTCGTCGGGTGGGCCGGCGTGCACCCGCGCCGTGACACCACGTTCGCGCGCAACCGGAAGATCCCGCACGTGGACGAACTGGACGACCCCGGTGTGTGGAGCGTCTGGTGCATCCGCGTTCGACCCGGCCACCGCGGCACGGGGATCTCGCACGACCTGTTGGACGGAGCGGTGTCGTTCGCACGGGACCACGGCGCGCGGGTGCTCGAGGGGTACCCGGTCGACAACGGCTCGTCGAAAGTCGACCTCACGATGGCCTACGTCGGCACCAGGTCCCTGTTCGAGCGCGCGGGCTTCGACCACGCCGCGGACACCACCTCGGTGCTGAACGGCTTCCCGCGCGTGCTCATGCGCCGGACGCTCAGAGCTTGAACGTCGCCCTCGGGATGTCGGACACGATCCGGCGCGCGGTGTGGACGGCGTCCTCCTCCGAGATCTGGTGCGTGACGACGAGGGACGCCAGGTACGCGGCGTCGGCACGGCGGGCCATGTCGTGCCGCGCGGGGATGGAGCAGTACGCCCGGGTGTCGTCGATGAACCCGGACGTCTTGGTGAACGACGCCGAATCGGTGATCGCGGAGCGGTACCGCCCGATCGCCGCCGGGGTGTCGATGAACCACCACGGCGCACCGGCGTAGACCGCGGGGTAGAAGCCGGCGAGTGGCCCGATCTCGCGGGAGAACACGGTCTCGTCGACGGTGAACAGCACGAGGTGGAACCCGGCGGCGGTGCCGAAGGACTCGAGCAGGGGCCGGAGCGGTTCGGTGAACGAGCCGACCGCGGGGAGGTCGTGCCCGGTGTCCGGTCCGAACCGCTCGAGCGTCGGCGTGTGGTGGTTCCGGATCACGCCGGGGTGGAGCTGCATGACGAGCCCGTCCTCGACGCTCATCTCGGCCCAGCGGTAGAGCATGTCGTGCCGGTACGCGATGGCATCGGCGGTGGGGACGTCCCCGCGGAGCGCCGCGGCGTGGATGCGCTCGCGCTCCGAGGCGGACAGCGGCGTCGATCCGGCGTCCAGCAGCCCGGTGTCGGTGGCCGTCGCGCCGTGGTCGATGAAGTACTGGCGACGCGCGCGCAGTGCTGCCAGCAGCCCGTCGTGGGTTCCCGTGTCGATCCCGGCGGCCTCGCCGATCGACGCGACCACGAGCCTCCAGTCCGACCGGGACGGGTCGAAGACGGCGTCGGCACGGAACGTCGGGACCACCCTGCCGTGGAAGGTCGGGTCGGCGGCGAGCCGCGCGTGCGCGGCGAGGTCGTCGGCCGGGCCGTCGGTGGTGGCGAGCACCTCGATGCCGAACGAGTCGAACAGGGCGCGGGGCCGAAAGCCCCGCTCGAGCAACGCCGACGCGATGTGGTCGTACTGTGCGTCGGCGTTCGCGGTCGACGGCGCCTCGGTCAGCCCGAAGACGTCGTGGAGCTCGGTCTCGAACCAGTAGCGGACCGGGGTGCCGAGGAAGTCGTCCCAGTGGGCTGCCAGCTGACGCCAGATGTCCCGTCCGGCCGGCGTGTGCGCGGGGTCCCTCCCGAGTGCGGACAGGTCGACCCCGTTCGCGTGCAGCAGCCGGAGCACGTAGTGGTCCGGCGTGATGAGGAGGGCTGCCGGGTCCGGGAACGGCTCGTCGGCGGCGATCATCGATGCGTCGACGTGCCCGTGCGGGGAGATGATCGGCGCGTCCTTGACGGCGTCGTAGACGGTGCGGGCCACCGCGGTGGCTGCCGGGTCGGCGGGGAACAGCCGGTCGGGGTGCGGCGCGAGCGTCGGGAGGGCGGCAGTGGTCATCATCGACTCCTTCGGGAGGACAGCGGGGACTGCGGGGACTTCGTGGACCGCGCGGACTGCGGGGACTGCGGGGACTGCGGGGACGGTGTGGTCGGCACGGGCCCGGTGGACTCGCGGACGGTCAGGTGGGTGGGCAGTGCGACGGCACCACGCATGCGCTCCCCGGGAAGCTCCTCGGACGGGATCGCGCCGAGGCGCCCGAGCAGCATCGTGATCGCGACGCGGCCGGCACGTTCGATGGGCGAGGTCATCGTGGTGAGCGGCGGGTTGCAGAAGTCGGCGCCGAAGATGTCGTCGCAGCCGACGATGCTCATGTCCTCGGGGACGCGGACGCCGCGCTCGCGGAGCCGGCCGAGCATTCCGATCGCGATGAGGTCGTTGAAGGCGATGCACGCGGTGGCACCGGCGTTGACTGCGGCGTCGGCTGCTGCTGCGCCGGAGTCCACGAACGGGGCGTGCGGGCCGATGCGGGCGACGCGCACGTCGAGCCGCTTCGCGACGCGGACGAGCGCCTTCCATCGACGTTCGTTCGACCACGAGCTGTCCGGTCCGGCGACGTAGAGGACGTCGCGGTGCCCGAGGGACGCGAGGTGCTGCACGGCCTGCTCGACGCCGCCCGGGGTGTCGATGAGCACGGAGGGGACGCCGTTCGGACGGCGGTTGACGACGACGAGCGGGAACCGTTCGGCGTAGCGGGCGATCTGCGTGTCGGACAGTCGCGACGCGGTGAGGACCACGCCGTCGGCCTTGGCGGAGATGGCGCTCAGCGCGGCCATCTCGGCGTCGGCCGACTCCTCGGTGTCGACGAGCAACTGCGTCCACCCCGCTGCGGCGAGCTGGTGCTGCGTGCCACGGATGACGTCGAAGTAGAACGGGTTCGTGATGTCGGACACCAGGACGGCGACCGCGCGGGTCCGGCCGGACGTCAATGCCCTGGCCTGCGAGTTCGGGACGTAGCCGAGCTCCCGGGCGGCCTGCTGGATGCGCTGCTGCGTCGCGCGGTTGACGCGGTCGGGCAGGGACAGCGCGCGGGAGACGGTGGACGGGGCGACCCCGGTGGCGTCCGCCACGTCACGGATCGTGACCCGGCGCGACGTGTCGATCTCGGTCACGCAACCTCCAACGGTGAACCCGGTGCGACGGTGCATCGGTGACCCGAAGCTATTCGGGTCTGGCAACAAGTGGCAACCGGTTGCCGGATGTTGCCACCAGCGAGACAGTGGTGGACGTCCCGAGCAGCGCCGCTCGGGAGGAGGTCTCGAGGAGGAAACCCCCATGAAGCGACGGACCCTGATCGGTTCCGCGGTCGTGGTCGCCCTCGCCGCGCTGTCCCTGCAGGGGTGTGCGGTCGTGAACGGCAGCGGCGACGACCCGAACACCCTCCGCGTGATGATGGGCGCGGACACCACCTACCCCAAGGAACGCAAGCAGTGGCAGCAGGACACCGCCGCCGAGTTCAAGCGGACGACGGGCGCGGACATCCAGTGGGAGACGTACTCCTCCGCCCAGGAAGAGCTCACCGCGATCCAGACGAGCGTCATCTCCGGCCAGGGCCCCGACGTGTACGCCATCGGCACGACGTTCACCCCCACCGCGTACGCCACCGGCGCCTTCGTCGAGATGGGCGAGAAGCAGTGGGACGCCGTCGGCGGCAAGGACCGGTTCGACCCGGCGTCCCTCGGCATCTCCGGACCGAGCGCCTCGAAGCAGATCGGCATCCCGCTCGCCAGCCGCCCGTTCGTGATGGCCGTCAACAAGGACCTCCTCGCGCAGGCCGGCATCACCGAGATGCCCACCACCTGGGACCAGCTCACCGAGGATGCCAAGGCCACCACCGGTGACGGGCACTACGGCATGGCGGTCGCCTACGCGGACGGCTTCGACCCGTGGAAGTTCGTCTGGGGGATGGCCCAGAACGCCGGCAACACGATCGTCGAGGGGCAGAAGGCCGAGATCGACACGAAGGCCGTGCAGGACGCCTACCGCACCTACTTCGACTGGGTGACGAAGGACGGCGTCGTCGACAAGGCCGGGATCGGCTGGAACAACGCCCAGGCCCTCGCGCAGTTCGCCGACGGCAAGGCCGCGTTCTTCCCGATGACCACGACGACCGCGATCAACTCGTTCACGAACACCAAGGTCGACGGCAAGTACGAGTTCGCGCTGCTGCCGACCGTGCCGCCCGGAGCGACCGAGCGTCCCGCCGACGGGATCGACGCCGCCAGCATCCTCTCCGGCGACAACTTCGTCGTCGCCGACTACGGCAAGAAGCAGGACCTGTCGTTCCAGTTCGTCAAGCAGACGACCTCGAAGCGGGCCCAGCTCGAGTACTACAAGCTGTTCGGCCAGCTGCCGACGAACGCCGCCGCCGCGGCCGAGCTCGCCGCGCAGGAACCCACCCTGAAACCCATCATCGACGCCGGGAAGCTCTCGAAGCCCACCGCCTTCACCGGCGCGTGGTCGGACATCCAGCTGTCGCTCGTCGACGTCGTCGTGCAGTCCATCCCGTCGCTGAAGAGCGGCGAGGTCACCGACGACCAGCTCCGGAAGCGCCTGCAGGACGCGCAGAAGGACGCCCAGTCCACGTTGAACCGTCAGAAGAACGGAGGTCTGTGATGACCGCCACACAGACCAGGCCGCCCGCGGCGACGGACCGACCGGTCCGCCCGCACGGCAAGACGCCGCTGTACAAGAAGGAACGTCCGCTCTGGATGCTCCTCCCCGGCGGCATCCTCATGCTCGCCGTCATCGTGGTACCGCTCCTGGTGGGCGTCTTCATCGCGATGCTCGACCTCGACCAGTACACGCTCCGCCAGTGGTTCAGCGCCCCGTTCGTCGGGTTCGCGAACTTCGCCGAGGCGATCACCGACTCGCCGCTCCTGCACTCGATCTGGATCTCGGCGTCCCTGGCGGTGCTCGTCACCGCCGTGACCGTGCCGATCGGGGTCGCGGCGGCGATCTCCACGCAGAACCGGTTCCCCGGGCGTGGCCTCGTCCGCTCGATCTACCTGATCCCGTACGTACTGCCCGCGTTCGTCGTCGGCACCTTCTTCCGGACCATGCTGCAGCCGCAGGGCGTCGTGAACGCAATCTTCCACACCGACGTCCTCTGGCTCAACGGATCGGCGTCCTACTGGGCGCTCGCCGCGGTCATGGTCTGGACGTCGTGGCCGTTCGTGTACCTGCTCAGCCTGGCGGGCCTCCAGGCAGTGGACCTCGAGGTCCACGAAGCCGCGTCGCTCGACGGAGCGACCTGGTGGATCAAGCTGCGCTACGTGATCTTCCCGTACCTGCGCGGGCCGCTCAGCCTGGCCGTGATCATCGCGATCCTGCACAACATCAACAACTTCACGTTGCCGTTCGTGCTGTTCGGCATCCCGCTGCCCTCGAGCGTCGAGGTCATGCCGGTCCTGACGTACATCGCGAGCTTCCAGTCGTTCCGCTTCGGCCTCTCCGCGGCGATGGCGATCTGCTCGCTGGTGATCGTCGCCATCCCGCTGTTCGTCTACCTGCGGGCGGTCCAGCTCGACACCGGTGACGACGCCCGCCCGAGCCGCAAGCAGCGCAGGCTGCAGCGCCAGCAGACAGGAGCAGCAGCATGAGCGCGTTCACGTCCAGCAGGACCCGCCCCACCGCGACGCTGACCGAGAGCATCACCTCGCAGGGCGGCGCGAAGCGCCACAAGCGTCCGTACGACACCGACGTCACGCGGCTGCTCCCGCGGTGGCTGCTGATCACCGTGATCGCCGTCATCATCGCGTTCATCGCCGTCCCGGTGCTCTACATCGTCTTCGGGTCGGTGAACTCCGACGTCGCGGTCGCTCGCGGCGAGTACTTCCCGAGCGAGTTCACCCTGGCGAACTACGTCAACATCTGGTCGACCGTCGCCCTCGGTACCGGGCTGCTCAACAGCATCCTGACCGCAGGGGCCGTCGCCGTCGCGAGTGCCGCGCTCGCCGTGTCCACCGCCTACGTGCTCGTCCGGTTCCGGTTCCTCGGACGCCTGACGTTCCTCCGCGGCCTGCTCGCGCTGCAGTCGATCCCGGGCACGCTCCTGCTCCTGCCGGTGTTCGTGGTGTTCTCGAACATCGCGAGCGCCACGGGTGTGCAGATCATCGGCACACGATGGGGCCTGTTCGTCACGTACCTGACGTTCGCGCTGCCGTTCTCGACGTGGGTGATGGTGACGTACCTCCGCGGGCTGCCGAAGGAACTCGAGGAAGCCGCCCGCATCGACGGGGCCTCGTCGACGAAGATCCTCACGAAGATCGTGCTGCCGCTGTCGTGGCCCGGCATCGTCGTGTCCGCGATCTTCGCCTTCCTGCTCGGCTGGAACGACGTCCTCTTCTCCACGATCATGACGACCCCGAACACCCGCACCGTCGCCGTCGTGCTGCAGGTGCTCGGCACCGCGCAAGAGGGTGGGGCCGTCCCGATCTACGGCCAGATGATGGCCGCCTCGATCGTGTGCGCCGCACCCGTGGTCGCGCTCTACCTCATCTTCCAGCGCTACCTGGTCGGCGGGCTGACCGCCGGCAGTGTGAAGTAGCGCGAGTTGTCCACAGATCGGACTGGAGGCCCGGCGCGCGTCCGCCCCGTCGGTCACCCTGGTCACATGAAGGGAAAGCAATGACCCAGCCCACTTCTGCACAGCCCAGTTGGGAACTGTCCGGTTTCGGCGACGAGATCGACGCGGATCCCGCCATCCAGGTGGCGGTGCTGCAGGCGCTCGGTGCGAGCGCGATCGAGGTCCGCAGCGCGTGGGGGGTGAACGTCGTCGACCTCGACGAGGACCAGCTCGCCGGGCTGCACCGCCTGTTCGAGGAGCGCGGGCAGACCGTCTCCGCGATCGCCTCGCCGATCGGCAAGGTGTCCGTCGACGAGCCCGTCGAGCACGAGGTCGAGCGGCTGGGCCGTGCGATCCGTGCTGCCCACGCGCTCGGGACGAAGTACATCCGGATCTTCTCGTTCTACTACGAAGGCCGCACCGCCGAGAGCGTCCGCGATGCCGTCCTGACCCGGATGCGGGCACTCGCCGACCTCGCCGAGCGCGAAGGGGTCGTGCTCCTCCACGAGAACGAGAAGGACATCTACGGCGACATCCCCTCGCGCGTGCTCGACATCGTCGAGAGCGTCGGGTCGCCGGCGCTCCGCCTGGCCTGGGACAACGCGAACTACGTGCAGTGCGGCGTCAAGCCCTTCACCGACGGCTGGGCGCAGCTCGCGCCGTACGTCGACTACCTGCAGGTCAAGGACGCCGTCGCCGCCGACTCCTCGGTGGTGCCGGCCGGGGACGGCGACGGGGAACTCCTCGAGACCCTGACCGCTCTGCGCGATGCCGGGTACACCGGGTACGCGTCCCTCGAACCGCACCTCAGCGACTTCACCTCCCTCGGCGGGTTCTCCGGGCCCGCCGCGTTCGGCCGCGCCGGACGAGCCCTCCGGAAGCTCACCGACCAGATCGGAGTCACCCTGCGATGACCACCCCACTGAAGCTGGCAGTCGTCGGCGCCGGCGTGATCGGACGCCACCACGCCCGTGTCGCCCTCGCGAACCCGGACCTCGACGTCGTCGCCCTCGTCGACGCCTTCCCGGCAGCGGCGACGAGCGCCGCCGACGAGATCGAGGCATCGGGTGCACCCCGGCCGCTCACGACCGAGACCATCGAGGAAGCGATCGCCCAGACCGACATCGACGTCGTCGCCATCTGCTCCCCGTCGGGCATGCACGTCGCGCTCGCCGAAGCCGCGCTGTCGAAGGGCAAGCACGTCGTCATCGAGAAGCCCCTCGACACGACCATGCCCCGTGCCCGCGAGATCGCACGCCTGGCCGCTGATGCGAAGGGGCGCGGGCTCGTCGTCAGCGTCATCAGCCAGCACCGGTTCGACCCGGCGTCGCAGGCCGTCGCGACCGCGGCGCACGGCGGCGGGTTCGGTCGCGTGACGTCCGGCGTGGCGAGCGTCGCCTGGTACCGGTCGCAGGGGTACTACGACTCCGGTGACTGGCGCGGCACCTGGGAGCTCGACGGCGGCGGCGCGGTGATGAACCAGGGCGTGCACACCGTCGACCTCCTCGTGTGGACGCTCGGTCGCCCGGTGGAGATCTCCGCCCAGGTCGGCCTGCTCGCACACGACCGGATCGAGGTCGAGGACACCGCGGTCGCCACCGTGCGCTTCGACAACGGCGCTCTCGGGGTCATCCACTGCACCACGGCGGCCTACCCGGGCCTCTCCGCCCGCTACGCGGTCTACGGCACGCACGGGTCGGCCATCGTGGACGACGACCGGCTGGCGTACTTCCACGTCGCGCCGGACGCCGCGACGCTCGAGTCGGCGTCCACCACGGCGAACGCCACCGCCGTCGCCGATGCGGTCGACCAGAAGTCCGAGATCGTCGCACCCGAGCACGTGGTCGGCGGCCCGCAGGAGCCCGAGCACTTCCTCGCCGGCCACGGTCGGCAGTACGCGGACATCGTCGCGGCCATCCGTGACGGCCGCGAGCCCGGCGTGACGGTCGACGCCGCGCTGGTGTCGCTCGCCACGGTCCGTGGACTGTACGTCAGCGCGACACTCGGCCAGCCCGTACGGATCGACGACGTGATCGAGGGCAAGTACGACCACGTCGTCCCGGTCGTCGCAGCAACCGAAGGAGCCACCCGATGAAGTTCTCCGTGTTCACCGCATCGACACCGGACTGGACACCGTCCCAGGCGGCGGAGGCCCTCGCGGCGCAGGGCTGGGACGGCATCGAGTGGCGCATCGTCGACGACCGCCCTGCCGAGGGCGCCACCGTGCCGGACGGCCGCTCGTTCTGGGCCGGCAACAACTCGACGTGGCAGTTCACCGGCATCCAGGACCAGATCGGCGAGATCGCTCGCATCACCGACCAGGCGGGGCTCGAGTACTCGGGCATCGGCGGCTACCAGCAGGCCTCGAACCACGACGGCGTCGAGACGATGCTCCGCGTCACGAGCGAGCTCGGCGCGCGGCAGGTCCGCGTCAGCATGCCGATGTACCGGCAGGAGAAGGAGCGCACGGGGGAGACCTACACGCAGGTCTTCGACCGGACGCGCGCCGACCTCGAGTGGGCCGTGTCCCGTGCGACCGAGCTCGGCGTGAAGGCGCTCGTCGAACTGCACCACATGACGATCACCCCGTCGGCGTCGGCAGCCCTCCGGCTCGTCGACGGCCTCGACCCCGAGCACGTCGGGGTCATCCACGACCTCGGGAACCTCGTCATCGAGGGGTACGAGGACCACCTCGCCGCGTTCGAGCTCCTCGGTCCCTACCTCGCGCACGTGCACGTCAAGAACGCCCGCTGGGTCGACACCGGGGACACCCGCGCCGACGGCAGCTCGATCTGGCAGAACGAGTGGGCGCCCCTGCGCACCGGGCAGGCCTCCGTCTCCGAGTACTTCGCCGCCCTCGCCACCCACGGCTACGACGGCTGGGTCACCATCGAGGACTTCTCGACCGACCTGCCCCTCGAGACCCGCACCGCGGACAACCTGGCGTACCTCCGCTCGCTCGCCCCGGTGTCGGCATGACCGACCGCCGGGCCGGCGCTGTGCACACCGGGATCGTGCACGTCGGGGTGGGTGCGTTCGCGCGCGCCCACCTCGCCTGGTACACCCAGCGGGCGGACGGTGCGGCGTGGGGGATCACGGCGTTCACCGGCCGATCGCCCGACGTCGCCGACGCGCTGGCCGCGCAGGACTGCCGGTACACGCTCGTCACCCGGGCGGCGGACGGTGACACCGCATCGGTGGTCGACACGATCGTCGCCGCGCACCCGGGTAGCGACGACGCGGCGTTCCGCGCCGCGATCGCCTCGCCGGAGACGACGCTCGTCACGTTGACGGTCACGGAGAACGGCTACCGGGCGGGGTCCGAGGTTCCGGCCCGTCTCGTCGCTGGACTCGACGCCCGTCGGGCAGCCGGTGCCGGTCGCATCGCGCTGATGAGCCTCGACAACCTGACGCACAACGGCTCGGTGCTCCGGGACGCGGTCCTCGGTGCCGTGGACGACGACGCCCTCCGCGACTGGATCGGCGAGCACGTGACGTTCCCGAGCTCGATGGTGGACCGGATCACCCCGGCCACGACCGACGCCGACGTCGAGGGGCTCGCGGAGCTCGACGGAGCCCTGCCGGGTGACCGCGTGCCCGTCATCACCGAGCCGTTCGCGGAGTGGGTGATCGAGGACCGCTTCGACGAGATCGACCGTCCCGCGTGGGAGACCGCCGGCGCCCGTGTCGTGGACGACGTCACCCCGTACGAGCAGCGGAAGCTCTGGCTGCTCAACGGCTCGCACTCCCTGCTCGCCTACCTCGGCCTGCAGCTCGGGCACGAGACCGTCGCCGATGCGATGGACGACCCGACGTGCCGGGCCGCCGTCGAGCAGCTCTGGGACGAGGCCGCGCTGGAGCTCCCGCTCCCGGCCGCCGAGATCGCCGACGCACGCGCGGCGCTCGTCGACCGGTTCGCGAACCCCCGCATCCGGCACACGCTGTCGCAGATCGCGTCCGGCGGCTCCGAGAAGCTCCCGGTCCGTGTGGTCGACGTGCTCCGGCACCGCCTCACCCGTGACCCGTCGGCCGGCATCGGCCCCGGCGCCGCGACGTTGATCGCCGCTTGGTGGCTGCACGTCACCACGCAGCCGGCGCTCGTGAACGACCCGGGCGCTCCAGGTGCAGGCTCGGACGTGCACGACGTCCTCGCCGTGATCGCCCCCGACCTCGACACCACCCCCGTCGTCGCCGCGGTGACCGCCGCTGCCGACCGCATCCGCGCGGCCAGTGCCCGCGCAACCGAAGGAGTACCAGCATGACCACGACCGACCCCGCGACGCCCGTCCCCGGTGCGACGGACGACCGAACCGCCGGTGCCACCGCAGGCCGCCCGGACACGTGGGCCTCGGCCGATCGTGGCCAGCTGATCGAGCAGGCGGAGGTCATCGTCACGAGCCCCGACCGGAACTTCGTGACGCTGAAGATCACGACCGCGGACGGTGTGACCGGTCTCGGTGACGCGACGCTGAACGGTCGTGAGCTGGCCGTGTCCGCGTACCTGGCCGAACACGTCGTGCCGCTGCTGATCGGCCGGGATGCCAGCCGCATCGAGGACGCCTGGCAGTTCCTCTACCGGTCCTCGTACTGGCGCCGCGGCCCGGTCACGATGGCCGCGATCGCGTCCGTCGACATGGCGCTCTGGGACATCAAGGCCAAGGTCGCCGGGATGCCGCTCTACCAGCTGCTGGGCGGTGCCTCCCGGACCGGGCTGATGGCGTACGGGCACGCCTCCGGCAAGGAGCTCCCCGAGCTGTTCGACTCGATCCGGGAACACCAGGAAGAGGGCTACCGGTCCATCCGCGTGCAGACCGGTGTCCCCGGTCTCGAGTCGATCTACGGCATCGCGTCGAACAAGACCACCGAGGGCAACGCGGGCGTCCGCTACGACTTCGAGCCCGCCCAGCGCGGGGCGTTCCCCGCGATGGAGGACTGGGACACCCGGGCGTACCTCCGGCACGTGCCGACCGTGTTCGAAGCCGTCCGGAACGAGTTCGGTCCGGAACTGCCGCTGCTGCACGACGGGCACCACCGGATGACGCCGCTGCAGGCCGCGAAGCTCGGCAAGTCGCTGGAACCGTACGACCTGTTCTGGCTCGAGGACTGCACCCCGGCCGAGAACCAGGAAGCGCTGAAGCTGGTCCGGCAGCACACCACCACGCCGCTGGCGATCGGTGAGGTGTTCAACACGATCTGGGACTTCAAGGACATCATCCGCGACCAGCTCATCGACTACGTCCGCGGTGCCGTGACCCACATGGGCGGGGTGACACCGTTGAAGAAGACGATGGACTACGCGGCGATGTACCAGATCAAGTCCGGGTTCCACGGGCCGACCGACATCTCCCCGGTCGGCCTCGCAGCGCAGATGCACCTCGGGATGGCGATCCACAACTTCGGCATCCAGGAGTACATGCAGCACGGGCCGAAGACGAACCAGGTCTTCCGGCAGACCTTCACCTTCACCGACGGGTACCTCCACCCCGGCGACGAACCCGGCCTCGGGGTCTCGCTCGACGTGGACGAAGCGGGCAAGTACCCCTACGAGCAGGCCTACCTGCCCTTCAACCGCCTCGCCGACGGCACCGTCCACGACTGGTGACCGGGCACTGAGCGCGGGAGTGCACGGGTAGCCTCCGGGGCGTGGACATCGACACGCTCGCGGAGGCTGCCCGGGACCTCCTCCTGAGCGCGCCCGCGGACTTCGTCGCCGAGCGCACCGCACGGCAGCGGAGCGCCCGGAAGGACGACCGCGACCTCGCCGCGGCGATCGGGAAGCTCCGGAAGCCCGCGCCGGCCGCGTGGGTGGTCGACCTCCTGGCGCAGGACGGGTCCCTCGACGAAGCGGTCGACCTCGGGCCGGCCATCCGCGACGCTCAGGCAGGCGCCGACCCGAAGGAGATCGCGGCGCTCCGCCGTCAGCGCTCGAGCGTCGTCGGAGCCCTTGCGCAGGCCGGCGCGGCACTCGCCGAGGACGCTGGGCACCCGGTCACCGCCGCCGTGCTCGACCAGGTCCGCGCGACGATCGAGGCAGCCATGGTCGATCCGCACGCGGGGGCCGCGGTGCGGTCGGGGCTCCTCGTGCAACCCCTCGAGAGCGCCGGGTTCGACGACGTCGACCTCGACGGCGCCATCGCCGTCCCGGACGCGGTGCCGGACGCCTGGTCCGGCAC
>JASCOI010000269.1 GCA_029959665.1 Microbacteriaceae bacterium PS02333 | reverse complement strand
TTTCCGGTGGGGTGCCGAATCCCATGCACAGACCGGGAAACACCCGGAGCGCTCACCAGCCGCAGATAGCTGGTTCTCCACTCCTTGTCGGAGTGTGTTCGGCGCGCTTTCAGTACGCCGCGCCGAGCGCGACACAGCAAAGGAATGACCATCATGCGCAAGTCCCTCAAGACCACCATCACCCTCGCCACGACGGGTGCCCTCGTCCTCGGCGGTGCCGCGTTCGGTGTCTCCGCCGCGAACGCCTCCACCCCGGCGATCCACACGGTCGCGTCGTCGTCGTCGAAGATCCCCGCACCGGTCGC
>JASCOI010000268.1 GCA_029959665.1 Microbacteriaceae bacterium PS02333 | reverse complement strand
GCTTGAGGTTGTCGAGCGTGAGCTTCTTCATCTGGTGGGTCGCGTTGCGGCCCTCGAAGCTCGGACAGAGGCCGTAGCCCTTGACCGTCTTCGCGAGGATGACGGTCGGCTGGCCCTTGTGCTCGGTCGCGGCCTTGAACGCCGCGTAGACCTTGCGGTAGTCGTGGCCACCGCGCTTGAGGGTCCAGACCTGGGCGTCGCTGTAGCCGTCGATGAGCTGCAGCGCCTTGGGGTCGCGCCCGAAGAAGTTCTCGCGGACGTACGCACCGGTCTCGGCCTTGTACGTCTGGTAGTCACCGTCGGGGGTGACGTTC
>JASCOI010000267.1 GCA_029959665.1 Microbacteriaceae bacterium PS02333 | reverse complement strand
CGATCAGGATGATGGTGCGCTCGGCCTTGGCGAACCGGGTGGCCTCGCGGTGGACCTTCGTGACGAGCGGGCACGTGGCGTCGATGGCGTGCAGGTCCCGGTCCGCGGCACCGGCGACGCCCGCCGGGGACACGCCGTGCGCGCTGAAGACGACGTGCGATCCACGGGGGACCTCGCCGACGTCGTCGACGAACAGGGGACCGCGCTGCTCGAGCGTCGACACGACGTGCACGTTGTGGACGATCTGCTTGCGGACGTAGACGGGTTCGCCGTACTGCTCGAGTGCCTTCTCGACCGCGACGACGGCGCGGTCGACACC
>JASCOI010000266.1 GCA_029959665.1 Microbacteriaceae bacterium PS02333 | reverse complement strand
CTGCAGTGGTTGTCCGGTCCGTGCCACCGCGCGAAGACCGCCCGCGAGTCAGCATCTCGCAACCGCCAGCGTGCCGTGCTTCGGCACCGACCACCCGAACCGCACCCCGGAAGGAAGTAGCCCGATGGCTGCACCCCGCAAAAACACCGAGCCCGTTAACACGAGCAGTGGCGACAGCACACCGATGCCCGACGAGGAGAAGGCCCACGTTGCGGCCGCCGAGCAGCAGCCCGAGCCGACGCCGCATCCGGAGCCGACCAACGACGAGAGCGACCAGGTAGCTGCCGCAGTCGCCGACGCTCGCGCCGCACTCACTGCCT
>JASCOI010000265.1 GCA_029959665.1 Microbacteriaceae bacterium PS02333 | reverse complement strand
CTTCCCGATCACCTCGGGTTCGGTCACCTACTGGAGCCCGGACGGCAAGTACCGTCCGTACGTGCAGGGCCTGCTGAACCACGACGACTCGGGTCTGACCCTGAAGGCCGGCGACACGACGGTGACGTTGGAGAACTTCGTGGTGAACCCGGGCTCGTCCAAGCTCTACGGTGACGTCCTGGTCAACGGGCAGGTCGCCGCGTCGAACGCGTACCTGTTCAGCCTGCACGGTGGGACGCTGAAGCCGCTGCAGCTCGAGGGTGACAACGCGATCCTCACCGGCACCACCGTCCACGTCTCCGGCGACGCCGCGAAGCTGCTCA
>JASCOI010000264.1 GCA_029959665.1 Microbacteriaceae bacterium PS02333 | reverse complement strand
GCTCCACAGTCCGCACCGAGCGCATCGGCGGCCAAGAAATCGCCTACCTGCAGACAGCGGATCCGATCGCGTGCTCGCCCGCTGACGGCCGCGTGCTGATCTCCACCGGCGTCGAGGACGCCATGCCTGAGGCGTGCGTCCGCGCAGTGATCGCGCACGAACGGGCTCACGTCCTCGGCCGACACGACTTCATCGCCCGGGGCGCAGCGCTGAATGCTGCCGCGTTCCCCCGACTCCGGACCGCCCGAGAGTTTCGGAAGACCGTCGCACTGCTGATCGACCTCGGCGCCGACGACGCCGCAGCCCGCGGCTGCGGGCCCGCGAC
>JASCOI010000263.1 GCA_029959665.1 Microbacteriaceae bacterium PS02333 | reverse complement strand
TCCTTGCGGGTGTTGCCGACGGTGAGGTTGCCGGCGACGTGGCCGCGGACCTGTGCGTCGGCGCCGCCGAGCGCGACGAGCATCGCGAAGGTCAGGAGTTCTCGGGTTCGGAGGCTGAGCCCGTCGCGGGCGACGGGGTCGCCGAAGCAGTTGCCAGAGAGGAACCGTTGGAAGTGGACGGTGTCGGCGGGCGCGTTGTCGTACATGCTGTCGACGCGGGCAGCGCCGACGATCTGCCCCTGCACGTCGCGGCCGTGCTCCATCCGCGTCGCCGGCGACGTGGTGCTCTGCTCGGGCAGTGGCAACGCAACACCGCGCTCGAGGAGGACGTCG
>JASCOI010000262.1 GCA_029959665.1 Microbacteriaceae bacterium PS02333 | reverse complement strand
GACAAGGACGACGTCCGCGAACTCGGCATCCCGCTCGAGCCCATCGAGACTCCCGGATCGTCCGGTAACAACCAGACCCTCCGGTACCGCATCCCGAAGGGCGAGTACGCCCTGCCCCTCGACGTCCGGTTCACCCCGGCCGAGTCCGCGTTGCTGTCGCTCGCGGCGATGGCCTGGCGCGAAGGGGCCCTGTCGGCGGACGCGCGTCGAGCGCTCCTCAAGGTCCGTGCCGCGGGTGACGACGACAGCCGCGCCGGCGCGACCGGCATGGACGCGTACGCACCGCGGCTCCGCGCACGGGACGCCGCGTTCGAGCCGCTCCGCGCCGCGCTGGAC
>JASCOI010000261.1 GCA_029959665.1 Microbacteriaceae bacterium PS02333 | reverse complement strand
GAACCGGGGCGGGCGACGCGCGGCGAGTCCTGGAACCGCGCCGTTCCGGACGGGAGGCGCGGTGCCAGCCCGCACCGAGCCTCCCGTCCGGCGCGTCTCCGTTCCAGGTCCGCGCGTCGCGCCCGTCGAGGTTCCGTAATTGCGGAACCTCGGCGCCATGCGCCAGTGAGTCGTGCCACCACGACGGAACTGAGCGGCGAGTTGTGGCATCTCGACCGGAGGCCGACCGGAGGCCGACCGGAGACCGACCGGAGACCGAGCGGCAGCGCGAACGGCAGCGCCACGCGCCGCAACGACGAAGCGGGGGGGGGCCCGGCGGGGGGGGCGCGGGGGGGCGGCCCCCCGCGGGCGCGCGGGGGGGGG
>JASCOI010000260.1 GCA_029959665.1 Microbacteriaceae bacterium PS02333 | reverse complement strand
CCCGCAGGTACGGTCGGAGGACCCGAGTCGAGCGAGCAGGGCGCGCACGCCCCTCGCCGCCACCGCTCCTCTCACTGAACAGGGCTCCAGTGCGAACACACCAGCATCGGCGCGCCTCCGCGCGCGCTCGCATCCTCCTCACCGGCCTCGTGGTCGTCGGCAGCGCCGGCATGGCCCTCACCGGGACCGGCGCGACCAGCGCGGTCGCCGCAGCACCCTCCCAGACGACGGTCGTCGACGAGGGCTTCACCGGCGCCTCGGCCGGGACGGGCTACATCAAGCCGTCGACCCAGTCCGGCGCGGCGAAGGGCGCCTGCCTGACCGCCTCGGGCGCGAACACGGGCACGGTGCCGACCTGCGCGAGCGCCTCGGACGCCGAGGGCAGCGGCGCGCTCCGCC
>JASCOI010000025.1 GCA_029959665.1 Microbacteriaceae bacterium PS02333 | reverse complement strand
GGGCGGCGGGCGCCCCCCCGGGGGGCGGGGGGCGGGGCCGCGGCCCCCCCCCCCCGGGCCTCCAGTGCGTTGCGTCCAGGGCGTGCGGTGCGTCGTCGACGGCACCGCGCGCGGTCAGCCGTTCTGCGGCTGCCGCACGTCCGAGGGCTCGAGCACGGCGGTCGCCGACGTCGTCGACTGGACCGGCTCGGGGCGGCGGTTCGTGCGGGTGCGGTGCGAGCTGAGCTCGTCGTTCTGAGGTGCCATCGTGCGTCCTGTGGGGGTGGGAAACCGTGTCGGTGGGGATCCCGACCCGGACACGGTACCTCTTCGTCAGGACATGGCGACAATCCCGCGTCCGGGTGTCACGATCATGCGGAGAACCGCAGTCCGATCAGTGGAACCAGTCCTGTTCGCGGATGTCGCGGAGCGCCTTCCGGCGGGTCTCCGGCGCCAGCGTCATCACGTAGACGGTGCCGTCGAGGTGGTCGACCTCGTGCTGGAGCGCCTCGGCCATGAGCCCCGTGCCCTCGAGCACGACCTCGTTGCCGTCGACGTCCACACCACGGACCTTGGCGTAGGGGTGGCGGGTCGTCGGGTACGAGAGCCCGGGGACGGACAGGCAGCCCTCGTCCATGAGCTCGGGCTCACCGGTCGTCTCGACGAGCTCCGGGTTCAGGACGTAGCCGACCTCGCCGTCGACGTTGTAGGAGAACGCGCGGAGGCCGACCCCGATCTGCGGGGCCGCGACGCCGGCGCGCCCGGGCTCCTTGACGGTGTCGACGAGGTCCTGCACGAGGTCACGGATGCCGGCGCTGCCGAGTTGCTCGGGTCGGATCGGGTCCGCCGGGGAGCGGAGGACGGGGTCGCCGAAGAGGCGGATGGGACGGACGGTCACGTTACTGCAGCACCACCAGGAGGTCGCCGGCGTCCACCTGTTGGGTCGCCGGGATCGCGAGACGGCCGACGGTGCCCGCGACGGGCGCCGTGATGGCCGCTTCCATCTTCATCGCCTCGATGCTCGCCACCGGTGCACCGGCCTCGACGACGTCACCGACGGCGACCTTGAGCGTCACCACGCCGGAGAACGGCGCCGCGACGTGCTTCGGGTCGGACTTGTCCGCCTTCTCGGCGGCCTTCGTCTCGACGTGGATCGACCGGTCACGGACGTACACCGGGCGGAGCTGCCCGTTGAGCGTCGCCATGACCGTCCGGATGCCGCGCTCGTCGGCTTCACCGATCGCCTCGAGCCCGACGAGCAGGTTCACGCCCTTGCCGAGCGGCACGACGTGCTCCTCGCCCGGACGCAGCCCGTAGAGGTAGTCGACGGTCGAGACGACGGAGAGGTCGCCGAAGTCGTCCCTGACCTGCTGGAACGCCTTCGTCGGGCCGGCGAACAGCAGCCGGTTGAGGGCCTGCCTGCGGTCGGCGCCCGGGGTCTCGAGTGCCGTGCGCTCCTCGTCCGGCACCGGGGTGATGGTCGGGACGATGTCGCGTCCTGCCAGCACCTTCGTCCGGAACGGCTCCGGCCATCCGCCGGGGAGCTCACCGAGCTCGCCGGCCATGAAGCCGATCACCGAGTCCGGGATGTCGTACTTCTGCGGGTTCTCCTCGAAGTCAGCCGGGTCGGCGTCCACGGCTGCGAGCTGCAGCGCGAGGTCGCCGACGACCTTCGACGACGGCGTGACCTTCGTCGGACGACCGAGGATCCGGTTCGCTTCGGCGTACCAGTCCTCGACCTGCTCGAAGCGGTCGCCGAGGCCGAGCGCGATGGCCTGCTGCCGGAGGTTCGACAGCTGCCCGCCCGGGATCTCGTGCTTGTAGACCCGCCCGGTCGGACCCGCGAGACCGGACTCGAACGGTGCGTACACGCGACGGACCGCTTCCCAGTAGGGCTCGAGGTCGCCGACGGCGTCCAGCGAGATGCCGGTGTCGCGCTCGGTGTGCGCGAGCGCCGCGACGAGGGCGGACATGCTCGGCTGGCTCGTCGTGCCCGCCATCGGTGCCGCCGCGACGTCGACCGCGTCGGCGCCGGCACGGGCGGCAGCGAGGAGCGTCGCGAGCTGTCCTCCGGCGGTGTCGTGCGTGTGCACGTGCACCGGCTGGTCGAACCGCTCCCGCAACGCGGTGACGAGCTGCTCGGCTGCGCTGGCACGCAGCAGCCCGGCCATGTCCTTGATGCCGATGACGTGCGCGCCGGCGTCCACCATCTGCTCCGCGAGGCGCAGGTAGTAGTCGAGCGTGTAGAGGTCCTCGGCGGGGTCGAGCAGGTCGCCGGAGTAGCAGAGGGCCGCCTCGGCGACCGCGGTGCCCGTCGCGAGCACGGCTTCGAGCGCCGGTCGCAGCTGGCTGACGTCGTTCAGGGCGTCGAACACGCGGAACACGTCCACGCCGGTGGCCGCGGCCTCGGCGACGAACGCGTCGGTGACCTCGGTCGGGTACGGCGTGTACCCGACGGTGTTGCGACCGCGGAGGAGCATCTGGATCGGGATGTTCGGCATCGCCTCGCGCAGGGACGCCAGGCGCTCCCACGGGTCCTCGCCGAGGAAGCGGAGCGCGACGTCGTAGGTCGCACCGCCCCAGGCCTCCATGCTCAGCAGCTCCGGGGTCAGCCGCGCCACGGACGGTGCCACGGCGACGAGGTCCTTGCTGCGGACGCGCGTCGCGAGGAGCGACTGGTGGGCGTCGCGCATCGTCGTCTCGGTGACGGCGAGGGCGGTCTGCTCGCGGAGGGCCTTCGCCCAACCAGCCGGCCCCAGCTGCAGCAGCTTCTGGCGCTGACCAGCAGGCGGCTCGGCCGTGAGGTCGACGGTCGGCAGCTTCAGCGCCGGGTCCACGATCTGTGCGCCGGGTTCGCCGTTCGGCTTGTTCACCGTGACGTCGGCGAGCCAGTTGACGACCTTCGTGCCGCGGTCCTTCGACACGTGGCCGCTGAACAGCTGCGGACGCTCGCCGATGAACGCGGTCGAGATGTCTCCCCGCGCGAAGTCGGGGTCCTCGAGCACGGCCTGCAGGAAGGGGATGTTCGTGCTGACCCCGCGGATGCGGAACTCGGCGAGGGCGCGCTTGGCACGGGCGACGGCGGACGGGAAGTCCCGGCCTCGGCACGTCATCTTCGCGAGCATCGAGTCGAAGTGCGGGCTGATCTGCGCGCCGGTGGCGACGGTGCCGCCGTCGAGGCGGACCCCGGCACCGCCGGGGCTGCGGTAGGTGGTGATCCGCCCGGTGTCCGGTCGGAAGCCCTGGGTCGGGTCCTCGGTCGTGATGCGGGTCTGCAGGGCGGCGCCGTGCACGGACACGGTGTCCTGCGACAGGCCGAGGTCGGCGAGGGTCTCCCCCGCCGCGATGCGCATCTGCGACTGCACGAGGTCGACGTCGGTCACCTCTTCGGTGACGGTGTGCTCGACCTGGATGCGCGGGTTCATCTCGATGAAGACGTGCTGCCCTGCACGCTCCCCGACGGTGTCGAGCAGGAACTCGACGGTTCCGGCGTTCACGTAGCCGATCGACCGGGCGAACGCCACGGCGTCGCGGTGCAGTGCCCGGGCGATGGACGGGTCGAGGTTCGGCGCGGGCGCGATCTCCACGACCTTCTGGTTGCGGCGCTGCACGGAGCAGTCCCGCTCGAAGAGGTGGATCGTCCCGGTGTCGGTCCCGGTGGCGTCGGCGAGGATCTGCACCTCGATGTGCCGCGGGCGCAGGACGGCCTGTTCGAGGAACATCGTCGGGTCGCCGAACGCGCTGTCGGCTTCGCGCATCGCTTCTTCGAGCGCCGGACGCAGCTCGGCCGGGGTCTCCACGCGGCGCATGCCACGACCGCCACCCCCGGCGACGGCCTTCGCGAAGACCGGGAAGCCGATCGCCTCGGCGCCGGCGACGAGTTCGTCGACGTCGCGGCTCGCCGGGGTGCTCGCCAGGACCGGCACACCGGCCGCGATCGCGTGCTCCTTCGCGGTGACCTTGTTGCCGGCCATCTCGAGGACGTGTTCGCCGGGTCCGATGAACGTGATGCCGTTCGCGGCGGCAGCGGCGGCGAGGTCCGGGTTCTCGGACAGGAAGCCGTAGCCGGGGTAGATCGCGTCCGCGCCGGATTCGCGGGCGACGCGGATGATCTCCGACACGTCGAGGTACGCGCGGACCGGGTGGCCCCGCTCGCCGATCAGGTACGCCTCGTCCGCCTTGAGACGGTGCAGGGAGTTCCGGTCCTCGTAGGGGTAGACGGCGACGGTGCGGGCGCCGAGTTCGTACGCCGCGCGGAAGGCACGGATCGCGATCTCGCCACGGTTGGCGACCAGGATCTTGCGGAACACGCGGGCCCTTTCAGCGCTGGGTCAGGTGAGACAACCCTACTGGCGGTAACGTTGCTCAACGTGCATGTACTCAGCGTGAGCTCTCTCAAGGGCGGTGTCGGCAAGACGACGGTCACACTCGGCCTGACCTCGGCCGCGTTCGCCAAGGGTCTGCGAACGCTGGTGGTCGATCTCGACCCCCAGTCCGACGTCTCCACCGGCCTCGACATCAACATCGCCGGTCACCTCAACGTGGCCGACGTGCTCGAGAACCCGAAGGAGAAGATCGTCCGCCAGGCCATCGCGCCGTCCGGCTGGACGAAGGGTTCGCAGGGCAAGATCGACGTCATGGTCGGCTCCCCCTCTGCCATCAACTTCGACGGGCCGCACCCGTCGATCCGAGACATCTGGAAGCTCGAGGAAGCGCTCGCCAACGTCGAGCAGGACTACGAGCTCGTCCTGATCGACTGCGCGCCGTCGCTCAACGCCCTCACCCGCACCGCGTGGGCCGCGTCGGACCGCGTGACCGTCGTCACCGAGCCCGGGCTCTTCTCCGTGGCCGCCGCCGACCGTGCCCTCCGCGCGATCGAGGAGATCCGCCGAGGACTCTCCCCCCGCCTGCAGCCGCTCGGCATCATCGTGAACCGCGCCCGCGTGCAGTCCCTCGAGCACCAGTTCCGCATCAAGGAACTCCGCGACATGTTCGGTCCGCTCGTGCTCTCGCCGCAGCTGCCCGAGCGCACGTCGCTCCAGCAGGCCCAGGGTGCCGCGAAGCCCCTGCACGTGTGGCCCGGCGAGTCCGCGCAGGAGATGGCACGGAACTTCGACCAGCTCCTCGAGCGCATCATGCGGACCGGCAAGATCGGTCCCTACGCGGACGGCGCCGCGGCGGCCATCGCCGAGTAGCACTGCACCACACAGGAGACCCCCGGTAGCGATGCCGGGGGTCTCCTGCGTGGGGTTGCGATCCGGGTTCGGGTTCCGCAACTCGCCGCTCAGGTCCGCCCGGGTTCCACGACACGCTCGCGCATCACGTCGAGATGCGCGAATTACGGAACCTCGACGAGGTCCGACGGGCCGTGCGAGTGCCGTCCGTGCGTGACGGGCGGGCGGAAGGGGCGCGGCGCGCGTCAGGAAGCGCGCGTGGCCCGGCGTGCGGCGAGCTCGTCGGCCGGGTCGGCCGCGGGCGT
Organism: Microbacteriaceae bacterium PS02333; assembly: GCA_029959665.1. Classification (GTDB taxonomy): domain Bacteria; phylum Actinomycetota; class Actinomycetes; order Actinomycetales; family Microbacteriaceae; genus Curtobacterium; species Curtobacterium guangdongense. The sequence continues at coordinate 28,204 of JASCOI010000025.1, read as the reverse complement.
CGCGTCGAGTTCGACGAGCGAGGACTCCACCTCGCGCAGGACCTTGCCGACCGCGATGCCGAAGACGCCCTGCCCGCGGGACACCAGGTCGATGACCTCGTCGTCCGAGGTGCACAGGTAGACCGATGCGCCGTCGGACATCAGCGTGGTCTGCGCGAGGTCGGACACACCGGACTCGCGGAGCTGGTTGACGGCGGTCCGGATCTGCTGGAGCGAGATGCCGGTGTCGAGGAGTCGCTTGACGAGCTTCAGGACGAGGATGTCCCGGAAGCCGTAGAGCCGCTGCGAACCGGACCCTGCGGCGCCACGGATCGTCGGCTGCACGAGCTCGGTGCGGGCCCAGTAGTCGAGCTGGCGGTAGCTGATGCCGGCTGCCTTGGCGGCGACGGTGCCGCGGTAGCCGTTCTGCTCGTCGTGCTCCGGGAGTCCGTCGGTGAAGAGCAGCCCGAGGTCGTACCGCGTCATGTCTGACGGGGTACCGGGGGTTTCGTTCCCACTCATTGGACTGCCTTCCAGGACGATCGAGCCCTCATCCGAAGCTTCAACGACGGGTTGAGAGTTGTGCCGAGGTCCACGGTAGCGACTCCGATGGCTCCGACGCGGGACATCCGACTCGGCGCGTCCGGCGTGTCGAGGATACGCCCCGCGACACGGGCCCCACCAGAGCGGTTCACGCGTCCATCCGGCCGATGGCGGCGCGGATCAGGTTGGACCGGATGACCTCGAGGTGCCCGGAGATCTCCCGCGCGAGCTCGAGTGCCTTCGCCTTCGAGGTCGCGTCACCGCGCCGCGAGACGGGCATCAGCGCGGACTCGATGAGCCCGACCTCGCGCTCGGCGGTCGAGCGGAAGGTGCGGAGGTGCCGCGGCTCGATGCCGGTCCGCTGGAGCTCGACGAGGGCCTTGAGGACGACGACCGAGTCCTCGCCGAAGGTGTCGGTCGCCGGCAGCAGCGAGGCGGACACCGCATCGGAGAGCAGCATCGGCGTGGCGCCGGCCGCTCGGACGAGGTCGTCGCGGGAGTACCGCTTCTCGCCTCCGAGGATGGACGGCTTCGGCCCGTCGCCACCGCCGGGCAGCACGGGCTCGCGCCCGGCGTCGAGATCGGCGAGGTACTCCTTGATGACCTTGAGCGGCAGGTAGTGGTCCCGCTGCAGACCGAGGACGACGCGGAGCCGGTCGACGTCAGCCGGGGAGAACTTGCGGTAGCCACTCGCCGTGCGGACGGGCGTGACGAGCTCACGCTCCTCGAGGAACCGCAGCTTCGAGCTCGACAGGTCCGGGAAGTCGGGCTTCAGTCGAGCGATGACCTGGCCGATCGTCAGCAGGTCCGCGGCCGGCGAACCCGACCGCGCTGCGGCCGAGCGGGCGGCCACTACGCGTTCGCCAGGCGCGCCAGGTCGACCCGGGATGCGTAGAACGTCAGGCGGAACTTGCCGACCTGGACCTCTGCACCGTCGGACAGCGGCGCTTCGTCGATGCGGTCGCCGTCGAAGTACGTGCCGTTCAGCGAACCGAGGTCCTTGACCGTGAAGGCCGTACCGGCACGGAGGAACTGCGCGTGCTTCCTGGACACCGTGACGTCGTCGAGGAAGATGTCCGCATCGGGGTGGCGGCCGGCCGTCGTGACGTCGGAGTCGAGCAGGAAGCGGGCACCGACGTTGGGGCCGCGACGGACGACGAGCAGCGCCGACCCGGAGGGCAGGGCGTTGATGGCTTCGCGTTCTTCCGGCGAGACACCGGACTCGGGCGTGAGTGCCGCGCCCATGTCCATGCTGAAGGTCAGCGTCGTGTCGACCAGCCGCTGCTCCGGGACTCGTTGTCCCTCCGGCTGCGGGACCACTGGATCTGGCATCGTGGACCTCCTCCTCTTGGCAACCAAGCGTATCGGAAACGACCGACCGAGCGAGAGTCCCGTACCCGGGTGACACGACCTGTCCGCGGCGAGCGGACAGCGGTACGCGACCAGGTGACAAAAGGGAGGCTCGGTACCAGCTGGTACCGAGCCTCCCGTCCGTCAGTTGCCGGCCCGCAGGCCGGACAGGATGTCCTTGATCTCGGAGTCCTTCAGCTTGACCCACGGTGAGCCGTCCGGGTCACTGGTGGACGCCTGTGGGCTGTCGCCCGTGTTCCACCACTTCGCCTGGTACGGGACCCCGCTGAACAGCACACGGTCGCCGGTGTCGTACTGCTTCGTCCCGGACCACGCGTCGTACGTACCAGCAGGCAGCGTGACCTGCTTCACCGGCTTCTCGCCCTTCAGGACCGGGCCGATGAGCTGCCACGGCGTCTCGTAGGCGCTCAGCACCGGGTCGTCGGGCAGGTCGCCCGAGGTCCACCACTTCGCCTCGTACACGTTGTGGTGCCAGACGATCTTGGTGCCCTCCAGGTACGAGGCGTCCGCGTTCCACACCGGGTACGGGCTCGTCGACGGGTCGTCCGTCGGCTGCACGGTGGACGAGGGCTCCGCCGTGGTGACGTCCGACGCCGCGGCGACGATCCCGCCGGTGAAGCCCTTGCCGAGGACGTCGGCGAAGAGCTTCCCGCCCTGGTCGACCCCGGAGCACGAGTTCGACACGGTCGAGAGGTTGACGTAGTTCGAACCGCAGGTGGTGTCGCGGTTGAGGGACCACATCGACATCCGGCCGAGGCCCTGCTCCCGCGCCCAGGTGTTGAGCTTCTCGGCGTCGGCGAGGGTGAAGACCTCGTCCTGCACGTCGTTCTGCCCGATCATCGGCGTCGCCCCGACCTTGTGCCAGAGCGTGCCGGCCGAGAGCGGCGTGCCGGAGCGCTGGTAGAGCACGCCGAGCTGACGGTGCACCTGCTGCAGGGTCTGCACCGAGGCGGAGTACATGCTCTGGCTCGCGCCCTTGCCATCGCCGTAGTCCATGGTCATCGCGTTCACGCCGGCGAGGTCGACGCCGGCCTTCAGGAACTGCGCGACCGCCGTGGTGCCGTCGCTCGTCAGTCCGGACGGCGCTGCCGGCAGGGTGAGCCACACCGCGAGCGGGTGCCCCGCTGCACGACGCTGCTGCTGCAACTCGGCGACGGCCTTCGCGCGGCGCTCCCCCGCGGCGTGGTTCGTGAGGTCGTCGCCCTCGACGTCGTAGTCGACCGTGCTGACGTCGTGGCGCTGCACGACGGTGCTGTACGCGTCGACGAGGTCGCTCCGGTCGGTGCAGGTCGTGGCGAGCTCGTCGTTCGACAGCCCACCGAACGACACCCCGACCTCGCCCTTCTGCTGCTGGAGACGGGCGATCCTGCGGTCGAGGTCGAGCTGGTCCGATGCACCCTGGAGCGAGTAGTACGACCCCCAGGTCGGCGTGCAGGCGGCGTCGTGGTCCGCGACGACGAAGGACAGCATGACGTCGCGGCCCTTCGCGGACTTCACGTCCTCGAACGCGAACGTCGGCGTCGCGGTGACGTCGGTGTAGGCGGCGAACCAGGACTCCTGGGTCTCCGAGGCCTGGGCGGACTGCCAGCGGTCGAAGCCGACGTACCCGGCGGCGACGAGGGCGAGTGCCACGACGGCTGCGAGGCCGACGCGGAGCGGCGAGAGGCGTCTCGTGGTCGACATGGTCAGGCCGCCGTCTTCTCGTTCGTGGTGGAGCCGGTGGTCGCGCGGACCGCACCGACGACGTCCGCGTGGTGGTGCCTCGGCATGCTCTTGCCGCGGTCACCGAAGTAGAGGACGGCGCGCCAGTCCTCGGCCGCGGGCTGCAGGTCTGGGGTGCCGCGCTTGGCCGCCCGTGCGGTGGCACGTGCTGACTGGCGACGGGCGCGGCGTGCTGCTCGTGCACTCGGGTCGTAGTACATCCACGCCGTCGCCCAGATCCAGACGTCGACGACCGAGTTCCAGATCCCGATGTACGCGACGATCGCGTACATCGCCAGCAGGGCGTTGAACGCGGCGAACACCGCGTTGCCCCAGTTCTCCGCGTGGTAGTCGCGGACGAAGGTGAACACCGAGAACACGACCATCGCGTACGGCGCCAGGACGTAGAGCGCCGGCGATGCGGTGCGGTCCCGGACCTTCGGCGTGCGGGCGAACGGGATCTTCTTCGCGGTGAGGGCCTGCTGGATGCTCTTCAGCACGCCGGCGACGTTCACGGGCATCAGGATCAGGTTGAAGCCGTAGATCCGGAAGACGTCGGTCCGCTTGTACCCGCAGTACTTCAGGTCGCTCGACAGCAGCCAGAAGTACGGCAGCGCGGCGAGGAGCACCATCGGGCTGAGGAGCCGCGAGTCGTACGGGTAGGCCAGCAGGAAGATCAGGCCGAACGACGCCCACGCGATCGACGCCATGTAGTTGACGCGGAGGGACATCTCGACGATGCCGACCCGCTCGCCCCGCTGCCGACGCTCGCGGACCTGCCTGAGGTACTTCGGCAGGATCAGCAGCCCACCGTTCGCCCAGCGTCGCCGCTGCACGATCAGGGAGCCGAAGTCCGGCGGGGTGGCGCTGTAGGACAGGCGCTCCGGGTAGTTCACGAGGGTCCAGCCGTGCAGCCCGAGGTCGACGCTCGACTCGGTGTCCTCGATCACGGTGCGGTCCTGCACGTAGCGCTTCACCTCGAAGCCGCCGACCGTCTCGACCTCCTCGATGTCGCGGAGCGCCCGGGTGCGGATGACCGCGTTCGCGCCGACCCAGAACGTCGCGTTGTGGCGCGACATGCCCTGGTGGAGGATGTGCTGGATGTCGGTCGTGGCCCCGGCGAGCCGCTCGATGCGCGTGGCGGCACCGCGGAACGACGAGTACGGGGTCTGCGTCACGGCGACGCTGGCGTTCTCCGGCTGCTCGAGGAAGTAGACCAGGCGCAGGCAGTAGTCACGGAGCAGCACCGAGTCCGCGTCGAGCGTCAGGACGTAGTCCGACGCCGGGACGACCAGGTCCGCGTCCGCCGGGTCGGCGACCGTGCGGAGGATCGTGCCGGACGCGGTCTCGTCGAACGCGTACGCGCCACCGAGCAGGCCGATGTAGGCGTTGAGGTTCATCGCCTTGTTCGCCTCGTCGGAGAGGTTCGCGTAGCGCTTCCGCTCGAACGTGGTCAGTTCGGCCGTGAACGTCCACGCCAGACGGCGCTGGAGCTCCACGACCCGGGCCGAGGTGATCTCGGTCAGCGTCGACCCGTCGAGCGGCGTGGTGCGCCCGTCGACCGATGGCGTGCTCGCCGCGGCGTCGAGGGCGTCGACGATCGCCGCCTCGAGGGCCTCCGACGTCAGCCGGAACTCGTCGGCCAGCCCGACCAGCACCTGGTCGTGGAAGAAGTGGTCGACGTGGTCGACGACGTCGTGCTCGCGGGCGTGGCGGCGCAGCCACGCATCGGCCCAGCGGTGGTGCTCGACGAGCGTGCGCAGGGAGTCGACGGTGGCGAACGGGGTGTGCGACGCCTCGACCTCGGCGGAGAGCAGTGCCTCCTGGAAGCGCTCGGCGGCCGGCGCGAGCTGGGTCTGGATGGTCGTCGCGACCGCACGGGTCCGCTCGAGCTTCGCGCGGGTCTCCGGGTCGGTCGGGAAGGGGGCGTCGTCGACGAGCAGCACGATGCGGAGCGACGGGTACTCCTGCAGCGCAGCCGACCAGAGCGTCGTCGCGACGACGTCCGGCTCCTCGGCGTAGCTCGGGACGAGGACCGTCAGCGGCGACTCGTGCCCGGAGCCGAAGTGGCGGTCCAGCTCGGCGCGGGGCACGCGGACGTGGGTGGCGAAGCGCTCCATCGCACCCTGCCGGGCGACGAGGTGCATGAGCGCCGAGAAGGTCAGGAAGGTGACGACGACGAGGTACGAGAGCGCTTCGGTGGTGAACCGGAAGCTCTCGGTGCCGTAGTCCAGGAACTGGCGGATCACGGTGTACACGACGTACGCGATCCAGAAGGCGATCGTGAGGATGATGGCGATCCTGCCGGAGACGAGCTTCCGGTCGGAGGGGCGTTCGTGGAGGGTGTCGAGCGGGCGGGTACGTCGCTCGGAACCCCACTGCCGACGGCGCACGGGCGCGTCGTCATGCTGTTCGGGCATGGGTGTCCTTCGTTCGACCGGACCAGCGTTCGTTCGGGGTGGAACGCTGTCGGGAGTCCGGGGTCGTGTCCGACGTTAGGGGGACACGAATCGGCGTGCAGACACCCGGAAGGGGGGTTCTGGGCGTGCTTTGCGGGTTTCCGCAATCCCGCGCGGGACCCCGTAATCGCAGTGTGCAACGCGTGTCGCGTCCGGCCGGACGGGAGGCTCGGCTCGGCTCCGCCACGGAAGTCGCGACAGGCGGTCGCCGCTGGCGGTCGTCAGCGACCGCGGGCGAGCAGCCAGAGCAGGTACGGCGCGCCGACGACACCGGTGACGACGCCGACCGGCAGGGCGTTGCCCGGGATCGCGAACTGGGCGATGAGGTCGCTCGCGAGCACGATCACGGCGCCGACCGCGGCCGAGACACCGAGCGCCACGCGACCGCCGCCGACGAGCCGCCTGGAGATCGGCGCGGCCATCAGCGCGACGAACGACACCGGCCCCGCGGTCGCGACGGCCGCCGCGGTGAGGCACACGGCGGTCAGGAGGAGCAGGAGCTTCGCACGGTTCGGTCGCAGGCCGAGCGAGGCGGCCACGTCGTCGCCGAGCGTCAGGACGGTCAGTCGCGGGGACTGCAGGAGCGCCAGCACCATGAGCACGACGAACGCCACCACGAGGACGCCGACGACACTCCGGTCGACCGCGTTGAGACTGCCGGAGAGCCAGAGGAGCGCCGTCCCCGCCTGTTGCACGGAGCCGCTCGTGAGCATCCACCCGGTGACGCTCAGGGACATCGCCGCGACCCCGATGCCGACGAGCACGACGCGGTTGCCCGTGATGCCCCTCCGCCACGCGAGCGCGGTGATCAGCAGCGACACGACGAGGGCGCCGACCAGCACCGTCCAGAACAGTCCGATGCCGGAGACCCCGAACAGCACGATCGCGGTCAGTCCGGACGCGCTCGCGCCGGAGGTGATGCCGATCACGTCGGGGCTGGCGATGGGGTTCCGGACGACGCTCTGGACGATGCCGCCCGCGACGCCGAGGCTGGCCCCGACGAGGAGCGCCGCGAGGGTCCTCGGTCCGCGGAGCTGACCGATGACGAAGTCCGAGATCGTGTCCCCGTGCCCGAACAGCGCCTGGACGACTTGTCCGGGCGACAGCGGGATCTCGCCGACGCCGAGCCCGACCAGCACGAGCCCGACCAGCACGACGAGGACGGACCCGAGCACGACGAGCTCACGTCGCGCTGCCCCGGGTCGGGGCCGATCCCTGGTCCGGTCGACGGTGCTCACAGACCCGTCACCGCCTTCGACCGGACCAGCGCGATGAACACCGGCGCGCCGATCAGCGCCGTGACGATGCCGACCTGCAGCTCCCCCGGGTACGCGACGACCCGGCCGATGACGTCGGCGACGAGCAGCAGCGCCGGCGCGACGATGGCGGACAGCAGGATCGTCCACCGGTGGTCGGGGCCGCTCAGCCGCCGGACGGCGTGCGGCACGGCGAGTCCGACGAACGCGATGGGTCCGGCAGCGGCGACCGCGGAGCCGGCGAGCAGCACGGTGACGAGGCCGCCGACGGCCCGGACGAGCACGACGCGCTGACCGAGCGACGCCGCGAGCTCGTCGCCGAGCGCGAGGGTGTTGAGCGAACGGCCGAGGGCGAACGCGATGCAGAGTCCGACGAGCACCGGGATCGTGACGACCCCGGCGGTCCCGAGGTCCTTGCCCGCGAGCGCGCCGACCTGCCAGAAGCGCAGCTGGTCGAGGAGGCTCTGGCTCGTCACGAGGACCGCGGTCGAGATGGACGCGAGCGCCGCGGCGACCACGGCCCCGGACAGCGCGAGGCCGACGGGCGTCAGCCCCCGCCTGGCGACCGCGGCGATGCCGTAGACGAGCAGTGCGGCGAGCGCGGCACCCGCGAAGGCGAACGGCAGGTACGCGGCCGTCCCGCTGATGCCGAAGACCGCGATGCCCGTCACGACGGCCAAGGCCGCACCGGAGTTGATGCCGAGGATGCTCGGGTCGGCGAGCGGGTTGCGGGTGACCCCCTGCATCACGGCGCCGGCGACCCCGAGGGCGGCGCCCGCGAGCAACCCGACGAGGGTGCGCGGGACGCGGTTGCCGAGCACGATGAGCCCGATCTCGTCGTTCCGGCCCGGGTGCAGCACGGTGTCGAGCACCGTCCCGAGCGGGATCGGCCGCGACCCGAACGCGACGCTCATGGCGACCGCCACGGCGAGCACGAGGACGGCGAGGACCGTCGCACCGACGAGTCGGGGCACGGAACGGGGCGCCAGCGGCGCTGGTGACGGGGAACGCATGAGGAGTAAGGCAACCCTAACGTCTCGTGGGTGACGATGACCCCCGCACTCCCCCTCGGCGATCCCCGAGCGAGTCGTGAGCGCGCGCAGGGCTCGCTCATAGCTCCGTCATGGGGAACGGGCTTGTACTCGTATCCATCGACGCCCGACCGGGTCGTCGAGAGCGACCGGAGAGCACCGATGAACGAGACCCCGAACCCCGACGCCGAACCGGGCACGACCCCGATCGACGCACAGGACGCAGCACCCCGCTCCACGTGGGAGGCCCCGCACGCCGACGCGTCCACACTCCGTCCCGCGTACGCGTTCGACGGCTCCGGTCCGTACCTCTACGCCCCGGACGGCTCCGGTCCCTACGCCTACACGCACGACGGTCGCGGCCCGTACCTCATCGGCAGCCCCGCCCTCGCCGGCGTCCACCAGGGCTGGTCCCACGCGGCGCAGCACGGGCAGCAGTACCCGTCGCAGCAGCATGCGTCACAGCAGTACCCGTCGCAGCAGGGGTGGAGCGGTGCGTTCGGCACCCGCCCCGGCACGAAGAAGCGCAGGCTCGGGCTGGTGATCGGCTCCGGCATCGCTGCCCTCGCGATCGTCGGCGCCGCCGGTGGGACGGCGCTCGGGCTCTCGTCGGTCGGCACCGAGACCACGTCGAGCCAGTCACAGGGCACGACGACCACGCCCGACACCGGCAGCGGGAGCGGCACGAACGGCTTCACGGTGCCCGGCGAGGGCAGCGGCAGCGGGAGCGGGAGCGGCTCGTCCGGCACCAGCACCGAGTCCGCTGCGACGGCGGCCACGGCAGCCCAGAAGAAGGGCGTCGTCACGATCAACACGGTCCTGAACTACGACCAGTCGTCGCAGGCCGCCGGCACCGGGATGGTCCTGACCTCGGACGGCACGATCCTCACGAACAACCACGTCATCCAGGGTGCGACGAGCATCACGGTCACCGACGAGACCACGGGCAAGGAGTACAAGGCCGACGTGGTCGGTGCCGACGCCACGAACGACGTGGCGGTCCTCAAGCTGGAGAACGCGTCCGGCCTCTCGACCGTCACGCTCGACGACGACGGCGAACCGAGCACCGGTGACGCCGTGACCGACGTCGGCAACGCGGAGGGCACCGGCAACCTCGTCGCCGCGGAGGGCACCGTCACCGCGACCGACCAGGACATCCAGGTGCAGAGCGAGTCCGGCACCGGCACCGAGTCCCTCACCGGCCTCATCGAGATCGCCGCGGACATCGTCTCCGGCGACTCCGGCGGCCCGGTGCTCGACAGCGAGGGCGAGGTCGTCGGCATGGCGACCGCAGCGTCCTCGGGCTCGGCGGACGTCACGGGCTACGCGATCCCGATCACCACGGCGAAGGCGATCGCGGACAAGATCCTCGCCGGCGACGCGTCCGGGACGATCACGATCGGGCTGCCTGCGTTCCTGGGCGTCCAGGTGAGCGGGACGTCCACCACCACGGGCGGGGTCGCGGTCGCCGGCACCGTCGAGGGGTCCGGCGCAGCCACCGCAGGCCTCGCGGCCGGTGACACGATCACGTCGATCGACGGCACCGCGATCACGAGCTCGGACCAGCTGACGCAGGTCATCCAGTCGAAGTCTGTCGGCGACAAGGTCTCCGTCGGCTACACGAACAGCGCCGGCACGGCGAGCACGGTCACGGTGACGCTCACCGCGGGCCCCGCCGCCTAGGCCTCAGCAGGAGCCGACAGGAAGGCTCGGACGAGGGACCGGTACACCGGTCTGGCCAGACCGGCGACTCCGCCGTCACGCAAGGAACGAACGCACCAAGGACCGGTACACGTTGGCCGGCGACTCCGCACTGAACGCGGAGGCGCCGGCCTCCGTGCGTCCGACGCGGGCGAAGCCCTGTCCGTCCGCGTGCACGATCGTGATGGGTCGGGGCTTCCCCGGCCGACGCAGGTACGACACCGTCCACGGCGCCGCCCAGAACCGGGCGAGCCTCGGGTCGGCCTCGGCGATCGCCCCCGGCAGGTCGGGAGCGTCGTCGCCACCAGCCAGCCGCCTGCCGAGCAGGTCGGCCCGGAGCGACCCCGTGCGGAACGGGAAGGTCCATGTCGGACCGACACCGAGCCTCCCGGCCGCGATCGCGACCACGCGCTCCGGCGCGAGCCGGGTGATCACGGAGTCCGCGTCGTCCGTCCCGTCCACGACGGTGCCGGACCATGCCTGGAGGCGCGACACGCGCCCGTCGGGCAGGTGCTGTTCCAGCGTGGTCGGCTGCACGTCGCCGGCCCACGGTTCGATGAGGGCCTGGGTCGTCGGCGGGACAGTCCCGAAGCGTCCGACCAGACCCGCGTCGACGAGCCCGCGTCCGCCGGGGGTGCGGAGGAGCGTGGGGCTCCAGCGCTTCCCGGCCATGCTCTGCAGCGTGGTGAGGGCGTCGGAGGCGAGGCGCGGTCCGTCGAGCTCCGGTGCAGGCTGCGCGTCCGGCAGCGCCTCGAGGTCGCGGGGCGACGACGCGGAGACGGGGCCGACGGCGCGGACGGAGTCGAGCACGGCGAACACGGCGTCGTCGGTCTCGTCGAGCCGCGCGAGCGGGCGTTCGACGGTCACGTCGACGCGGTGGCGTCCGGTGACGAACAGCAGGTGGGCGCCGACGATCGCGGTCGATTCGTGGTCGTCGTCGCCGTCCTCGCCGGGGCGGACGTACTCGACCAGGCGTGCGGGTGCGCCGACCGTGCCCCAGACGTCGCAGCCGACGAGGAGCAGGCCGTCGACGGACCCGGGGAGTCGTTCGATGAGGGAGGCGTTCTCGTCCCCGATGCCGCGGTCGCTCGGGCGGGACCGGACCGTCAGCACGACGTCGTCGCCGCGCAGTCTGAGGTCGGCGTGGGACGCGTCCTCGCGCTGCCAGGAGTCTGGGTGGCGGAGCGTCACACGGGCGGTGCGGTCCTCGGTGCCGAGTGGGACGGGGACTGCCATGGCCAGAGGCTACGACGGCACGAGGGCCTGCCCGGCGACGGCTCGCCGCGACCGCGAGGTTCGTCAGCGAGGACGACGCGGCGGCGGCGGCGGGACGTGCTTCGCGGCGACGACGTCGGCGAGGGCGACCTCGACCAGGCCGCGGCGGGTGTCGATCGTGACGGAGTCCGGCGTGCGTGCGACGAGGTCCCCGAGTGCGTCGGTCGCGCCGTCGCCGTGGTGCGCCCGGACGACGACGCGTGTCCCCAGCTCGACGTCGGCGAGCACCCCGAGCGCGAGTGCCCGTGCGATCCGCCCCTGTTCGTCCACTCCCACGCCCCGACCCTACGGGCTGCCGCGGGCGGGTACCGGACGCCTAGGGTGGGGGGATGGACAAGGCCCGGGTGGACAGCTGGATCTGGGCGGTCCGGATCACCAAGACCCGGTCCGCCGCGACGACCGCGTGCAAGGCCGGGCACGTGCGGGTCAACGGCGAGCGGGCGAAGCCGTCGCAGCCGGTCGGCGCCGGGGACGAGGTCCGTGTCCGTCAGGCCGGGTTCGACCGGATCGTCGTCGTGAAGAGCATCATCCTGAAGCGCGTCGGAGCCACCGAGGCGGCGAAGCACCTCGAGGACAAGACCCCACCGCGCCTGCCGAAGGAAGAGGCCGGCTTCGTCCCGATGCGCGACCGCGGCGCCGGACGTCCGAGCAAGCGGGAGCGCCGGGACCTCGAGAAGCTCCGCGGGTACTGAGCGGAGCTCCGCGGGCACTGAGCGCCCGGACGGTCCAGCGCGTCAGACGAACCGGACGGTCTGCTGCAGGCGGTCCCGGATCTCGAACACGTCGACGGCGCCCTCCGGGGACCACACGCCGTTGAGGACCTGCCCGAGCGCACTGCGCCGGACCACGTAGGCGGTCGGCTTCTTCGGGGAACCGACGAGCTGGACGTCGTGGTCGACGGCGGAGTCCGGCACGACGAGCAGTCGGCCGGTGAACCGCACGCGGGTCTGCTTCTGCACGGCGCGGGCCGCGCGGACGAGCTCCTTCACGGGACGCTCCCCCGGCTCGAGCGTCTCGCCCACGATCTCGCCGTGGTCGACCCGCACCGGCCCGCCCCAGTCGATGGACTCGAGCGCCCACAACCCGCTCGGCATGAGCACGACGTGGTCGAGCTTGCCCTCGCTCCCGGCGTCGAGGTCGTGCCAGACCGTCACGCCGATGCCCATGTCCGCGACGATCGAGGCGGTCGCCTCCTCGGCGAGCGCCTCACCGAGCAGCCGACGGATGGACCGGGGCGCGGACCGGATGAGCGACGGGGCGTAGGGATCCTCGATGGGGTCACCGAGGCCGACCCATTCGCGCTCGGCAGCGAGGAAGACCTCACGCGATCGACCGCCGGGGTGTCCGTGGGAGCGGGCACGGGGTCGGGAGTCGCGGCGCGCCGTGGGCGGTGCGTACTCGTCGCGACCGGAACCGGGCCTCCACGACGAGCTGCCGGACGGAGCCGACGGGGCGGACGTGGGGCGCGACCCCGTGTCGTAGGCGCGTCGCGCCGCGGGGGTGCCGATGCGCTCCCATGCGACCTGCACCCGGCGGAAGCGGATGGCGTCCCCACCGAGGTCCGGGTGGGTCTCACGGGCCGCTCGGCGGTAGGCGCGGCGGAGTTCCTCGTCGTCGGCGGTCGCGGCGACGCCGAGGACTTCGTAGGGGGTGGCGTCGGCCGGGCTGTCGGTCATGGCCTTGGAACATTACCCGAGGGAGCGTCGGGAGCAGCCGCACGGATGCTGGGCAGTCGCTGGAACGATCAGCCCAGGTCGAGGGTGAGCGGGAGGCCGACGAACCGGGCGTACGCCGTCGCTGCCGTCTCGACGGCGCGACTCGCTGTCGGGGTGAGCGGCGTGAACGGAGCCACGGTGACACGGACGTCGCGCGTGCGTTCGGTGCGCTTCCAGGTGCCGACGACCTGCCCGCGGTGCGCGACCATCGGCAGGAAGATGCCGTTGCCGCCCGGCACGACGCGGTCGGCGTGCACGGCGTCGAGGTGCCCGGTGCGGTCCGCGTACCCGAGCAGGTACTCGTCGAACCCGGGCAGGAGCTGCCCGGTCGCGGTGCCGCCGGGTGCCGGCCGGTCCGCGAGCGCGAGGAGTCCTCCGCCGAGGTCCTCGATCGTGTCGCCCGCTGCCGCGACACCACGTCGGACCTCCCCGAGGGGCAGCTTCGTCCAGCTCGCGGCGTCGACCTCGGTCGCCGGTCCTCTGCCGCGGAGGAAGCCGAGGATCGTGCGTCGAAGGGCGTCGTCGCGACCCGGGACGGGCGACGCCGCGGGTGCCCACTCGTCGAGGAGCACGAGGTCCTGCCCGACGCGGCTCATCGGGCCCCACGCGACGAGCCCCTCCTGCGCCAACCGGAACAGCAGGTGGTAGCCGCGCCCGCCGGCCGGGTCGATGCCGGCGTCCCGGTAGCGGGCGAGCACGCCGTCGCGGTCCAGGGAACGACCGCCCTCGAGCGCCGCGACGGTGAGCGTCCGGGCACGGTCGACGGTGGCCTCGTCGAGTCCGAGCTCCGCGGCACGCCTGGCGGTCTGGCGGATGGTCCTGGCCCCGGTCAGGGAGAGGAGCATCCGGAGGTCGTCGGCACGCAGCACGTGCAGGGTGCCGCGCATCGGCCACGACCGGACGAACTCGCCCCGGTCGAACGCGGCGTGCACGTCCGACCGCGTCAGGCCGACAGCTCTGGCACCGATCGCCCACAGCGACTGGCCGAGGTCCTGTCCCTGCAATGCCGTCATGTGGGTGACGACGTCGAGCGCCGTTCCGCCCCGGGCCCCGATGCGCTGCGCGGCGAGGCGCATCGAGCGGAGGGCCGCCGGTGTCGGCGCCCGGGTCACACCACTGCTCGGGTGATGTCGTCGGCGTGCTGCTCGATGTACGCCGCGTCGGCGCGGTACAGGTCGGCGTGGCCGTGCTCGAGGTCGCTGACGAACTTCGGGTTCCCGGCTGCAGCCTCGGTCTCGAGCAGCGTGAGGAGTGCGGTGATCGAGGCGAGCATCGTCGGCGCGAGCACCGACCGGGACGCCTCGTCGAGCCCGTAGGCGCGGCAGAACTCCGCGGCCCGCGCGAGTCGGGCGTCGAGCGTCGGGGCGGTCGCGCCCTCGACGGCTCCGGTGGTGAACGGCGCGAACCGGTACACCGCGCTCGCGACGTCCCAGACCCGCGGGCCGGGGTGGGCCGTGTCGAAGTCGATGATGCCGACCGCGGCGATGCCGTCGTAGACGCAGTTGTACGGCGCGAAGTCACCGTGCACGACGGTCTCGACCGGGGTGGACGGGCGCTGCGACCACACGTCGGCGTCCTGGTCGAGCGGGAACGTCGCCGCGGCGTCGTGGTAGTGCCGGAGCATCCGGGCGCTCGTGACGAGTGCGGCTTCGCTCGCGACATCCTCGGTCCACGGGTACTCGCCCGCGACACCCGGGACGAACGACACGGTTTCGAGCGTGTTGTCGAGCTCGATCGGCTCCGGCGCGGCCACGAAGCCCTGTTCGTGGAGGTGCGCGAGCAGCCGGTGGACGGTGGGGGTCCACGGCCCCGCGGGACGGTGGACCCGGTCGTCGGCCTTGGTGATGCGCTCCATGAGTGCCCGCTCCTGTCGTGGTCGTCGTCGTTGACGTGCCATGGCCGGCGCGATCGCCTCCGTTGACGGGCACCGGCGTGGAGGCAAGCGTATCCGCCCGGGCGCTGCGATGTCGCGATCCATCCGCATGCATGCGCGAGTGCGGTGAACGGCCAGGCGCTCGGGAGCATGCAGCGTTGCATGCAAGGCGTAGGATCGTGGCCGTGAACAGCACGGCGACGACCCAGGCGGCATCCGACCGCGCCTACGACCACGTCAAGCGGGCGATCATCCGCGGAGACCTCGCCGGCGGGACCGCCATCAGCGAGAACGCCATCTGCCAGGACCTCGGCGTCTCCCGGACGCCGGTGCACGAGGCGTTCCTCCGCCTCGCGGCCGAGGAGCTCATCGCGCTGGAGTCACGCAAGGGCGCCGTCGTCCGCCCGATGTCCCCGAACGAGGCGGCGGACGTGCTCGAGATGCGCGAGGCGATCGAGTCGACCGCCGCGACCCGCGTCGTCACCGACGGCCGCGTGGCGGACCTGGCCCCGAGCCTCCAGGCCATGCTCGCCGAGCAGGAGGCGGCCGTCCGCGACGGCGACGTCGACCGGTTCATCGAGGTGGACGCGGAGTTCCACGGTGCCGTGATCGGCGCGTCGCGGAACGCGATCGCCGTCCTGTTCGCCCGGACGCTGCGGGATCGGCAGCAACGGCTCCGACACCAGCTGATGCGGGTGCAACCGTCCCAGCTGCAGGCATCGCTCGACGACCACCGTGCACTCGCCCGAGCGCTCGACGACGGCGACGCCGCACGCTACGCCGAGGTGCTCAGCGCGCACGTCGCGTCGCACCGGGGCGCACTGTGAGCGCCACCGGGTCGATCCCGACGACCGGCTCGCTGGCGGTCCCCAGGGCCGGGTCCAGCGCCCGGGTGATGCCGTGGGTCGCCGTCTGGGGTGCCGTGTTCGTGTGCTCGTGGGGCGGCAACCAGTTCAGCCCGCTGCTGCTGATGTACGAACAGCGCGCGCACTACTCGTCCGTGCTCGTGAACGTGTTCCTCGGCGTGTACGTGCTCGGACTCGCGCCGGCGCTCCTCGTCGCCGGGTCCCTGTCCGACCGGCACGGCCGACGCCCGCTCATGCTCGCGGGCATGGCCTCCGCCGTCGTCGGCAGCGGCCTGCTCGCGCTCGGCCCGTTCGGCCCCGGTTTCCTGATGGCGGGGCGCCTGTTCGCGGGGGTCACCGTCGGCATCGCGATGGCCGTCGGCAACAGCTGGGTGAAGGAGCTCTCGCAGGGACGGTTCGACCCGACGGCGGACAGCGGATCCGGAGCCCGTCGCGCGTCGCTGGCGTTCACCCTCGGATCCGCCTCCGGTGCACTCGTCGCCGGACTCATCGCGCAGTGGGGCCCGATCCCCGAGGTCCTGCCCTTCCTCGTCCACATCGCCGTCGCGCTGCCCTTCGCCGTGATCGTCTGGCGGACGCCGGAGACCCAGCGCTCCGGTGGGCTCGCCGGCCCGTGGTGGCGGCAGCTCCGCGTCCCGAGCGCCGGGCACCGTCGGTTCACCCGGGTGGTGCTCATCGGGGCACCGTGGATCTTCGGGTCCGCCGCGATCGGGTACGGGTACCTGCCGACCCGGCTCGAGGGGGCGACCGGCACCTGGGGACTCGTCTTCGCCACGGCGGCGACGGTCGTGGCCCTCGGGGTGTCGAGCGCGGTCCAGCCGCTCGCGAAGCACGTGCACTCGATCACGTCGGCGCGGGGCATCGCGACTGCGGTGCTCCTGATGACCATCGGGATCGCGATCGTCACCGTCGCGATCGAGCTGCAGTCGGTGTGGATCGGCATCGCGGCGAACGTGGTGATCGGCGTCGGGATCGGCATCGCACTCGTGTCGTCCTTGCTCGAGGTGCAGCGGATCGCGGGCGCTCGGGACCTCGCCGGGCTGACCGGGGTGTTCTACGCGGCCGCGTACGCGGGGTTCCTCGCGCCGGCCGTCATCGCCGCGGTGGCGAACGTCGTGGCGCTGCCGCTCGTCCTCTGGGTGATCGTGGCGATCGGCGTCGTGTCGTGGATCGCGGTGCTGGTCTCGTCGCGCCGCCACATCCCGGCGTAGGGGCACCGCCGGGCCGCGCCTACAGCTGGTCGCGAAGCCAGGACGGGCCGCGGGACGTCGCGCCGAGCGCCTCGACGCGGGCGCGGAGCTCCCGGTCGGCCGTCACGACGACCACGGGGGCGTGCCCGGCGGCGACCGCAGCCGAGGCAGCGGCGACGATCGCGTCGTCCCCGGAACCATCGGCACGGACGACCTCCACCCCGTCGGACAGGGCAGGAGCGGCCCCACGGGCGTCCCCCTCGAGCACGACGGTCCACCGCGGCCACCACCGCGTGAACCCGAGGTCGATCAGCGGCGCGGGGACACCCACCGCGGCGAGCGCCGTCACCCCGTCGATCAAGCGAGCGGCAGCACCGGCCCGGTCCTTCCACCAGCCGTCCGGCACGCTGCCGACGACGTTCGCGGCATCGACCACGACGTGCGGGGTGACGCCGATCGCGTCCCGGAGCGCCGGCCACGACGCGCCGAAGCCCGGGTGCAGCGGCAGGTCGTCGACCTCGTCGACGGGGACCCACGACAGCGCGAGGCTCTCCCGGTCCGCGATGACCGGCTCGAACGGACGGGAGGCCCGCCCCACCACGGTCGTGTACGTCCAGAACCCGAGGTCGAGCACCGACGTGTGGCGCAGGTCGACCCCGCCCTGCGGCACACCGGCTTCCTCGGCGGACTCGCGGAGTGCTCCGGTGACCGCGTCCTCGTGCTCGTGCCGGGCGCCGCCGGGGATCCCCCACGTGCCGCCGTGGTGGCTCCACTCGACGCGGTGCTGGAGCAGGACGCGGCCGTGGCCGTCGTCGACGAGCAGGCCGGCGGCGCCGAACACCCCCCACGCCTTGGTGCCGTCGGGTCCGTACGCCCAGGCGTCGCCGGGGTCGCGGGGACCTGGCGGCGGACCTGGGGGCAGCGCGTCTGGCACGCCCCAAGCCTGTCACACGGCACCCGTCATGTGACCGCGGAGGTCGTGTACCGTTTCGTCCGAAGACACGGGGTGCCGCATCCGGCGGCTGAGATCACACCCGTCGAACCTGCTCGAGTTCGTACTCGCGAAGGGATCGTCCGATGAACACTCCTGCGCCCGCTCCTGCCTGGGCCGACCGTTCCGCCGAACTGCTCGAGGCCGTCAGGTCCAGGGCACCGCTCGTGCAGTGCATCACGAACTCGGTGGTGCAGAACGTCACCGCGAACGTGCTGCTCGCACTCGGTGCCTCGGCCGCGATGGTCGACGTGCCGACGGAGGCGGGCCCGTTCGCCCGGGTCGCCGACGCACTGCTCGTGAACACCGGCACGCCGCACGCCGAGCTCCGGGCCGCGTCCGTCGAGGCCGCCCGCGCCGCGGCCGAGCACGGCACCCCGTGGGTCCTCGACCCAGTGGCGGTCGGGTCGCTCCCGGTGCGCACCGCCCTGGCCCGCGAGCTGCTGGGCCTCGGTCCGACGGTGCTCCGCGGCAACGCGTCCGAAGTCCTCGCCCTGCTCGGCGACTCCGCCGGTGGGCGCGGGGTCGACAGCACGGCCGGCACAGACGACGCGCGTGCGTCCGCCGTCGACGCAGCCGGGAGGCTCGTGGGCACCGTGGCCGTGTCGGGTCCCGTCGACCTGGTGGCCGGCACCGGTGCCCCCGGCGGGTCCGGCACGGTGGTCCGGATCGCGAACGGGACGGAGCTCCTCACCCGGATCACCGGCGGCGGGTGCGCACTCGGCGCGGTGATCGCGGCGTTCACGTCCGTCGCCCCGGACGACCCGCTCGCCGCGGCCGTCGCCGGCACCGCGGTGCACACCATCGCCGCGGAGCTCGCCGCGCGGGACGCCGGTGGTCCCGGGACGTTCCAGCCGCTGTTCCTCGACCGGCTGGCGTCCCTGACTCCCGACGACGTCGTCGCCACGGCCCGCATCACCGAGGAGGTCCCCGCGTGACCGGCCCCGGTGTCTACCTGGTCACCGACGGCGCGCTCTGCGACCGGTACGGCCACGGGGTGCTCGGTGTCGTCCGGGCTGCCGTGCACGCCGGGGTCCGGATCGTGCAGGTGCGGGACAAGCACGCGAGCGCCAGGGACCTCCTCGCGCTGACGGCAGCCGTCGCCGACGCGGTGGGCGACCGTGCCGCCGTGGTGGTCGACGACCGGCTCGACGTCGCCCTCGCTGCTCGGCATGCCGGGCACCGGGTGGCCGGTGTGCACCTCGGACAGTCGGACGTCCCCGTGACGGCAGCGCGAGCACTGCTCGGGCCGGACGCGCACGTCGGGCTGACCGCGAACACCCCGGCGCACCTCGACGTCGTGGCACGGCTCCCCCGCGGGACGGTCGACCTGCTCGGCGTCGGTGTCGTGCACCCGACCGCGACGAAGGCGGACCACCCGCCGGCGCTCGGCCACGAGGGGTTCGCGCGCCTCGCCGCCGCAACGGACGTGCCGTGCGTGGCGATCGGCGGCGTCGACCTCGACGACGTGGCACCCCTGCACGCTGCGGGCGCGGCGGGGGTCGCCGTCGTCTCCGGGATCTGTGCGGCACCGGACCCCGGCGCGGCGGCTTCGGCGTACGTGGCGGCCTGGGGCGGCTCGCGGTGAGCCGGCCACCCCGGGTGCTGAGCATCGCCGGCACCGATCCGACCGGCGGTGCCGGACTGCAGGCCGACCTCAAGGCGATCGCCGCGCACGACGGCTACGGCATGGCGGTCGTGACCGCCGTCGTCGCGCAGAACACCCGCGGCGTCCGGTCCGTGCACGTGCCCGACATCCGTGTCCTGCGCGACCAGCTCGACGCCGTGTCGGACGACGTCGTCGTGGACGCGGTGAAGATCGGCATGCTCGGCACGACCGCGGTCGTGGGTGAGGTCACCGACTGGCTCCGCGCGAACCGGCCGCCGGTCGTGGTCCTCGACCCCGTGATGGTCGCGACGAGCGGCGACCGGCTGCTCGACGCGGACGCGGAACGGGCGATGACCGGGTTGCTCGCCGAGGCCGACCTCGTGACGCCGAACCGCTCCGAACTGGCGGTGCTCGCCGGACTGGCGGGCGTCGACGACACGGACCCGATCGCGGCGGCACGGGGCGTCGCCGCCCCGTGGGACGTGCTCGTGCTGGCGAAGGGCGGGCACGCCGGCGGCGACCGGTCGGACGACGTCCTCGTCGCACCGGACGGCACCGTCAGGGTGTTCTCCGCGCCGCGGGTGGACACGACCAACACGCACGGCACCGGGTGCTCCCTGTCGAGCGCGATCGCGACGCTCGTCGCTCGCCACGGCGACTGGGAGGTCGCCGTCGGTGCGGCGAAGGACTGGCTGACGGCGGCGCTCGCCGGCGCGGACGCACTCGAGGTCGGGAGCGGCAACGGGCCGATCGACCACGGTGCGCTCGTCCGTGCCGCGCTGCCGACACCGCGCTTCACGGGTGCCTGGTGGGACGACGTCCGCGAGGTGCTCGACGCGACGATCGCGGCACCGTTCATCCGGCGGATGGCCGACGGCACGCTGGAGCCGGACGTGTTCGCGGGCTACCTCGCGCAGGACGTGCACTACCTCCGCGCGTACGAGCAGCACCTCGCGGCGATCGGGCACCGCACGACCGGCGACGCCGCTGCGTTCTGGGAGGCTGCCGCTGCCGGCTGCGGCGAGGAGGCGGCGACCCTGCACCACCGCCGGCTCGCCGGCACGCACGCCGACGACCCCGTGCACCCGACGTGCGCCGGCTACCTCGCGCACCTGGCAGCGGCCGCGACACACCCCGACGTGGCCGTGCTCGCCGCCGCCGTCCTGCCCTGCTTCCGCGTGTACGCGTGGGTCGGCGCACAGCTCGGCACCGCACCGGTCGGACACCCGTTCGCGGACTGGATCGCGGCGTACGGCGACCCGGGCTTCGCGGCGTCGAGCGCCCGTGCGACGGATCTCGTCGAGGAACTCGCACGCGCGGCCTCGCCGACGGTCAGGGGCGCCATGGCCCGGGCGTTCCGCGAGTCGACCCGGTGGGAGCTGGCGTTCTTCCTGATGCCCGACGAGCTCGGCGAGCCCGGCATGCTCTAGGACCTCGGCGCCAGCCGGACGAGCTCGACGTCGAGCGACCCGCCCGAGGCGGTACAGCGCATCCAGGTGTGATCGGGCTGGCGTCGACGGTCCGTCGGCGAGCCGGGGTTCAGCAGTCGGAGACCCCCTGGCGCCACGGTGTCCCACGGGATGTGCGAGTGCCCGAACACGAGGACGTCGACGTCCGGGTACGCCTCGGCCGCACGACGCTCGCGGCCGGTCGCCGCGCCGGTCTCGTGGACGACGGCGAACCGGAGCCCCTCGACGTCGACGTGCGCGACGAGCGGCAGTCGGTCGTCGAACTCGGGGCCGTCGTTGTTCCCGCGGACCCCGACGAACCGCGCTGCCCGGGACTCCACGGCGTCGAGCGTCGCCAGGTCCACCCAGTCCCCCGCGTGCACGACGAGATCCGCGGCGTCGATGTCGTCCCACAGCCCGGCCGGCAGGTCCTTCGCCCGCTTCGGCAGGTGCGTGTCCGAGAGCAGGACGATCGAGGTCGTCATGCCCGCGGCAGGTCGGGGTCCGGGTCCGTCGCCCGGGCCGGCATCGGCAGACCGGCCTCGTCCGAGGCACCCAGCCGCTCGAGCAGCCCGGCGAGCAGGGCGATGTCGTCGTCGGACCAGCTCGCGATCCGCTCGTCGAGGGCGTCGCGGTGCAGCTTCACGGAGCGCGCGAGTGCCGCGCGTCCCTCATCGGTCGCCTCGAGCGGCTTCGCGTTGCCCGTGCCGCCGTCGGTCGTCCGGATCAGCCCGGCGGCGAGCAGCCCGGCGAGCTGCCGGGAGATCGTCGACCGGTTCAACCGGAGGTACCGCGCGATGTCGATGGCCATGCAGCCGGGGTGGAGCACGACGAAGTCGACGAGCGACTGGTCGACGACGCTCAGCACGGCGTCGTCCCCTCTGGCCCTGATGCTCGCCCGCCGGGTGATCCGGGAGAGCTCGGTGTAGGCGCGTCCGATGTCAGCGTCCCGGACGTCGGACCTCGGGTGGTCCATCCTGACTCCAACCTGTCGTTCTGTGCCCGTCACGATACCGGTGGGGTACAACTCCGGGCCCCGGTGAACCGCCGAGCAGTGCGCGATCCACCGCCGGTCTGCGCGAACCCGCAGCCGGGGCTAGTCGCCGCGTGCCGCCGCGTGCAGGGCCGCGATGTCGAGCTTCACCATCTGCCGCATCGCCTCGTACGCCCGTGCCGCGCCCTCCTGGTCGCCGCCCGCGCTCATGATCTCGCCCATGTCCGCCGGGGTCACCTGCCAGGACACGCCCCACGCGTCCGTGATCCAGCCGCACGCGACCGGGCTACCGCCGGCGTCGACGAACGCGTCCCAGATGCGGTCGAGCTCGGCCTGGTCCTCCACGTCGACCTGGAACGAGATCGCGTCGGTGTGGGGATGCCCCGGACCGGCGTTCATCGCACGGTAGGGCTGGCCGTGCAGGCGGAACTCGACCACGAGGGTCGTGCCGTCCGGGAGCTTCTCGACGTGGTCGACGGACGAGTCCGGGATGACCGAGGTGTAGAACGTGGCGGCCTGCTCGGCCTGCCCGTCGAACCAGATGAAGGGGACGATCTGTCGCACGGTGGATCCTGTCGTCGGGCTCAGTCCGCGACGCTGCGGCTGAGGAGCGGTGCCTTGTCCGGGTGGTCGTCGAACCACTTGCCGACGAACCAGCACATCGGGACGATGCGCTTGTCGTTCCTGGACTCGACGTCGGCCACGGCGTACTCGACGAGCTCGGCGGCGTAGCCGTGCCCGCGGTGCGCCGGGACCGTGTACGTGTGCGGGAACGCGACGGCGTCGTCGTTCTCGCGGTAGTCGAGCACGCTCACGAGCACGCCGTCGACGTACATCGCGTACCTCGATCGGTCTGCCTCGTCGCGGAACTCGTGTGCCATGCCGCCATCATGCCTCGGAATGCACCGAGGGGCACGGCGTTGTCTGAGGGCATGACGACCATCGGGATCATCGGAGCAGGCAACATCGGCGGGCAGCTGGCACGGCTGGCGGTGCAGCACGGGTACGACGTGGCGATCGCGAACTCGCGCGGCCCGGAGACGCTGACGGACCTCGTGTCCGAACTCGGCGACCGGGCACGGGCGGTCACACGGGACGAGGCGGCGGCAGCAGGAGACCTCGTCGTGGTGACGACGCCCCTCGCGGCGATCGAGACGATCCCCGTGGAGCCCCTCGTCGGCAAGGTCGTGATCGACACGAACAACTACTACCCGCAGCGCGACGGGCACATCGAAGCGCTCGACGACGAGCGCACGACCACGGCCGAACTGCTGCAGGACCACCTGCCGGGCGCCCGCGTCGTGAAGGCCTTCAACCACATCGCGGCCGGCGACCTGACCACGGCCGGTACGCCGACGGGCACCGCCGGGCGCCGTGCCCTCATCGTCGCGGGTGACGACGCCGACGCCAAGCGCGTCGTGTCGGACCTGCTCGACGAGTTCGGCTTCGACGCGGTGGACATCGGCGCCCTCGCCGAGGGATGGCGCATCCAGCGCGACACCCCCGGGTACGTCAAGCCCTACGCGGCGGTCGAGCTCGAGCAGGCCGTGGCCGACGCGAAGCGCTACCGCGACATGTGAGCCGCGATCACGCCGCGTCGAAGATCACCGTCATCTCGGCGATGTCGTCCTCGCTCGGCGTCCACGCGGTTCCGGCGTCCACGTTCTGGGTGATCTGCTCGGGCTTCGTCGCACCCGCGATCACGCTCGTCAGCCCCGGCTGCGCCAGGAGCCACGCGAACGTCGCCTGCAGCATCGTGACGCCGCGCTCGTCGCAGAAGCCCTGGAACTCCTCGAGCACGTCCCACGGCGCGCTCTCGAGGAGTTCCGGCTTGAGCTTCGACAGCCGACCGTCAGCGGGGCCGCCGGAGCGGGTGTACTTGCCGCTGAGCAGCCCGTTGTACAGCGGGAAGAACGGCAGGAACCCGAGCGCGTAGGCACGGACCGCCGGCAGGACCTCGGCCTCGGCACCACGGGCGAGGGGGCTGTACTCGTTCTGCGCGGACACGAACGCCGTGGTGCCGGCGATCGACGCGGTCAGCTCGGCCTCGGCGATCTGCCACCCGGCGAAGTTCGAGTGCCCGACGTAGCGGATCTTGCCCTCGCGGACCAGGTCGTCGAGGACGGACAGCGTCTCCTCGATCGGCGTCACCGAGTCAGGCCGGTGCATCTGGTACAGGTCGATCCAGTCCGTGCCGAGGCGCCGCAACGACGACTCGACGGCGAGCCGCACGTACCGACGGGAGCCGCGGACGCCCCAGTCCGGGCCGTTCGCGCCACGCATGTCCATGCCGAACTTCGTCGCCAGGACCACCTCGTCCCGGCGTCCGGCGATCGCCTTGCCGAGCATCGACTCCGACTGCCCGGGAGTCCCGCCGTAGATGTCCGCGGTGTCGAGGAGCGTCACGCCGGCGTCGAGAGCGGCCTGCACGACGGCGTCGGTGCCGTCCTGCGTCTCGGTGACCGTGCCCGGCCTGCCGAAGTTGTTGCAGCCGAGGCCGACGGTGGAGACGACGAGCCCGGAGGGGCCGAGTGGACGGTGTTCGATCGCTGCCATGCACCGACCGTACCGGCGTCCCCGGAACTGGGGCTGCGACACCGGCACCGGTTCCCGTTAGAACTGACGATGGATCAGCCTACGGAGGGAGCCGAACAGTGGCGTCGCATCGCTTACCCGATTCCGAACGACCCCGCCGTCCCGCCCCGGCCTGGGTGACGACCCCGTTCGTCGACGGCGCAGCCGATCAGGAGGCCCGACCCGCGTCCGCCACCTCGGCGCCCGTCCCCGAGACGGTCGAGCCCACCCCGCCGCAGGTCGCCGCCGTCTCGGCGCCGGCTCCGTCCAGCGCTCCCGACGCCGTCGCGGTGCTCGACCCGGACGCCGTCGCGCCCGACTACCCGCCCGTGGAGGAGCACCTCCCGCCGGCCCCGACGTCGCCGACCGTGCACACCGTGCCGTTCGACCAGCTCGTCGGCGACCCCTCGTCACCCGCGCCCGTCTCCCCGGTCGACGCGCCGGTGCTCGTCGGTGCGCCCGCACCCCGTCCGACCGCGCCCGCCGGTCCCGTCGTCCCGCAGGCAGGGCAGCCGCGGTTCTCGGTCCCCGGGCTCGAGCACGTCGTCGTCGCGGGGACCGAACCGGCGCCCGTCGGTCCCGTCGGGTACCGGACCCCCGCACGCTTCGCCCACCAGCAGGTCACCCAGGCGCTCCCGATCGCCGAGGCACCCGCACCCGCCGTGCTGGCCCCGGCCGCACGGCCCGCGGCCTCCCCGGCCCCGATGGTCACGGACGCTCCCGAGGCGACCCGCGCCGTGACCCGTGACGAGCCGGAGGCGACCGTCGACGCCCAGGCCGAGCCGAGCCTCCCGTCCGACGCGGAGGCGACCACGAAGCGGACTGCACGCCGCCCGCTCGGCGCGACGCCGGGTGCGGTCCTCGGCGCCGTCGCCGGGATCGCGGCACTCGGACTCGCGGCGTGGTGGTTCCTCGCTCCCGCGTCCGTGCACGCAGCGGGTGTCGCGATCGGTGTGCTCGGCGTCGTGCTCTCGATCGCCACCCTGCGGAACCCGGCGGCGACGTGGCAGCGGCCGGTCGCGCTCCTCGGGGCCGTCCTCGGCGGGGTCGGCACGCTCGTGCTGCTCTGGGCCGTCGCGACCGCCGTCCTGCCGGGGGCCGGCGTCACCTTGCCGGACATCACCGGCTCGGGCCTGGTCCCCACCCTCGTTCCCTAGCGCCGAACCTTCCTGCGGCGCTATCGAGGGAACAGAAATCGTCGGGTCGGACGGCGCGACCCAACGTTTTCTGTTCCATCGATCGCAGGACACGCGGGCACGAACCCGGTCACACCGCGCGGACGACACCGCGGGACAGGATCGCGTTCGTCAGGGCGTCGATCGGCTCGCGCTGCACGGTCGGGTTCGCGATGAGGACGTAGTCGACGGCGGGGAGATCCGGCAGCCCCAACCGCTGCGACACCTTCACGAGGTCGGCGGGGATGAGCGAGTGCGGGAACACCGCGACGCCGATGCCCGCACGGACGGCGGCGAGCACCCCGTTCACGTCACGCGTGTTGCAGGTGATCCGCCACGTGCGACCGGCGGCCTCGAGCGCGTCGATCGCCATCTGCCGACTGATGCTCGGCGCCTGGTACGCGATGAGCGGCACGGGCTCGTCGCGCTCGACCGCGATGCCGTCCTGTGCCATCCACACCATCTGGTCCGTCGCGACCCTGGTGCCCTCGGCCGACTCCCCCGCGGTCTGCTTGATGAACACCAGGTCGAGCTGTCCGGCGTGCACCCGGCGCAGGAGCGGTGACGACTGGTTCACCGTGAGCTCGAGGTTCACCTGGGGGTGCAGTCGCCGGAAGTCCCGGAGGATGCGCGGCAGCTGGGTGATGGCGAGGTCGTCCGCTGCGCCGAACCGGAGCCGCCCGCGTGTGGCCGACCCGGAGAAGTAGGCATCAGCGGTCGCATGGGCCGCGAGGATCGTCCGCGCGAACCCGGCCATCGCGTCCCCGTTGTCGGTGAGGCTGACGCCACGGGTGTCCCGGGCGACGAGTGTCCGCGACACCGCCGTCTCGAGCCGGCGCACGTGCTGGGACACCGTCGGCTGGCTGATGCCGAGTCGAGCCCCGGCCTGGGTGAAGCTCTGCGTCTCGGCCACGGCGAGGAAGGTCTGCAGTAGGACGGGATCGAGCACGTGCACCTCATTCGACATCGCAATGGAGTGATAGCAACCATACGGGGATCGAATGGGTTCGCCACAAGTAGTTTCGATGGGGTACCGATTCCGCCACCGACAGCCGGAGACCCCACCCCGTGAGCGCGTCATCGACGACCCTCTACCCGCCCACCGAACCACTCCCGATCCAGGCGACCCGCCCGCCGTGGCGACACACGCTCATCGCCCTGTCGGTCCCGAACTTCCGGCTGTTCACCGCGACGAACCTCGTCGCGATGACCGCCGGGTGGATGCAGCGCATCGCGCAGGACTGGCTCGTCCTGCAGCTCACCGGCTCGGTCGCGCAGGTCGGCATCACCGTCGCGTGCCAGTTCGCC
Organism: Microbacteriaceae bacterium PS02333; assembly: GCA_029959665.1. Taxonomy (GTDB): domain Bacteria; phylum Actinomycetota; class Actinomycetes; order Actinomycetales; family Microbacteriaceae; genus Curtobacterium; species Curtobacterium guangdongense. The sequence goes on along the minus strand of JASCOI010000025.1, from coordinate 1,145 downwards.
CCGATGCTGTTCTTCGGGCTCTTCGGCGGCGTCATCGTCGACCGGTTCTCGAAGCGCGCGCTGATGATGATCACGCAGGGCGCCTTCGCGGTGCTGTCGGCGCTGCTCGCGGTGCTGACGCTCGCCGGGGTGGTGCAGGCGTGGCACATCTGGGCGATCGCGTTCGTGGTCGGCATGGTGACCGTCATCGACAACCCGGCACGGCAGGTCTTCGTGACCGAGATCGTCGGCCACGAGCACCTCAGGAACGCCATCAGCGTGAACTCCTCGGTGTTCCAGCTCGGCGGGATGATCGGCCCGGCGCTGTCCGGGGCGCTGCTCGTCGCCGTCGGCGCCGGGTGGTCGTTCGGCGTCAACGCGGTCGCCTGCGCGGCGGTCGTCGTGACGCTGGGGTTCCTGCGTGTCTCGGAGCTGCACCGCACCCCGCCGACACCACGGGCGAAGGGCCAGCTCGTCGAGGGGCTCCGTTACGCCATCGGGAAGCCGACGATCATCGTGCCGGTCGTCCTCGTCGCGTTCTTCTCGGTCTTCGCGCTGACGATGCCGGTCCTGCTGTCCGCCTTCGCCTCCCAGGTGTACGACGTCGGGGCTGGCGGCTACGGCGTGTTCAACTCGGCGATCGCCGTCGGCGCCCTCGTCGGCGCCCTGCTGTCCACCCGTCGCGCCGTGGTCCGGCTGCGCACCATCGTCGGCGGCGTGTTCTGGACCGGCATCCTGCTCGTCGTGTCGGGCAGCATCCCCGTGATCGCGCCGTTCACGGTGATGCTCGTCGCGGTCGGGATGTCGCAACTGCTCTTCCAGACGGCCTCGAACTCGCTCGTGCAGCTGTCGTCGAACGTCGCGATCCGCGGCCGCGTGATGTCGCTGTACATCCTCGTGCTGCTCGGCGGACAGGCGATCGGCGGACCGCTCATGGGCCAGGTGGTCGACCACTTCGGCGCCCACGTCGGCATGGTCGTCGCCGGTGGGGTGCCGGCCGCTGCAGCGGCCGTCATCGGCGTGGTGCTCGCCCGGCGCGGCGGGTTCCACCTCGGCGTCCGGATGCGGCACCACCTGCCGCTCCCGGCGATCGTCGGGCACCGCTGCCGGACGGGAGGCTCGTGGCGGGCCCGCCCCGCGCCTCCCGTCCGGCGGTGGCGCCGCCC
>JASCOI010000259.1 GCA_029959665.1 Microbacteriaceae bacterium PS02333 | reverse complement strand
ACGTTGCCGGGCTTGTAGACACCGTGCACGTTGCCGAACGTCAGCGCGGCGATCCAGCGGCCCTTGTCGCCGAGGCCGAGCGCGTCGACGACCCGCTCGACGTCGTTCGGGGTCGTGTAGAGCGCGTCGTTGGTGCCCTCGTGCTCGACGCCGTCCTCTTCGCCGCCGACGACGCCGATCTCGACCTCGAGGATGGCGTTGATGTTGCGGGTCTTCTCGATCATCGTGCGGGCGATCTCGATGTTCTCGTCGAGCGGCACGGCCGAACCGTCCCACATGTGCGACTGGAAGATCGGGTTGCGGCCGTGGCGGACCTCTTCCTCGCTCGCGGCGATGAGCGGCAGGACGAAGCCGTCGAGGGCGTCCTTCGGGCAGTGGTCGGTGTGGAGCGCGACCGTGATCGGGTAGTTCTTGGC
>JASCOI010000258.1 GCA_029959665.1 Microbacteriaceae bacterium PS02333 | reverse complement strand
CCGACGCCCTCTCCACGCTGGGCCTGACCCCGGGTGTGTCCGGCAACGCCAAGCTCGCCGACGGCGCCGTGTCCTTCCCGATCACCTCGGGTTCGGTCACCTACTGGAGCCCGGACGGCAAGTACCGCCCCTACGTGCAGGGCCTGCTGAACCACGACGACTCGGGTCTGACCCTGAAGGCCGGGGACACGACGGTGACGCTGGAGAACTTCGTGGTGAACCCGGGCTCGTCCAAGCTCTACGGTGACGTCCTGGTCAACGGTCAGGTCGCCGCAGCCAACGCGTACCTGTTCTCCCTGCACGGTGGGACGCTGAAGCCGCTGCAGCTCGAGGGTGACAACGCGATCCTCACCGGCACCACCGTCCACGTCTCCGGCGACGCCGCGAAGCTGCTCAACAGCACCTTCAAGACCGACGCCGTC
>JASCOI010000257.1 GCA_029959665.1 Microbacteriaceae bacterium PS02333 | reverse complement strand
GAAGGAGGCCCGGGGGCAGCTCCTCGGCGGCCCACCGGTCGTGCCGCCGCTCCGGGACGTGGACGCCGAGATCCAGCGGTGGGCGGAGCGACGGGCGCGATCCGCTCAGGGGCAGCGCGAAGCGGTGCGCGGATCGCGCGGGCGAGCCTGCGAGCCCGGGCTCGCGTCCGCAGCACAGGCTGCGGAACAGCTGCGGCTCGAGTCCCGGCCACGGCGCTGGTGGCGCAGGCGCGGCTGAGCCGACCGGCGCCTCCCGTCCGGCTGCCTGCCGAACCACACAACGGACACAGCACCTCGCGGGTGCGGGGTGCTGTGTCCGTTGTGTGGTGCTGTGCGCTCCTGGCGCGGGTGCTTACTTGATCTTGGCGGTGATGGTGGCGGTGCCGACGAGGAGTCCGCTCTTGACGGCGTCGGTCTTGAAGGTGCTGTTGAG
>JASCOI010000256.1 GCA_029959665.1 Microbacteriaceae bacterium PS02333 | reverse complement strand
CGCCGCGGCGGCCGCCGCCCTACGCGGACAGCGCCGGGATCGCGGCGGGGTCGGCGCCGTCGAGGAACTCCGTGAGGCGCTCGGGCTCGCCGGGCTCCTCGATCGCGATCGCCGCACGGCGCAGGGCGAACAGCGCCCGGAGCACACCACGGTTGGGCTCGTGCGACCACGGCACCGGCCCGGCACCGCGCCACCCGGCCTTGCGGAGCGAGTCGAGCCCGCGGTGGTACCCGACGCGGGCGTACGCGTAGGACTCCAGCGTCGCGCCGCGTTCCCACGCCTCGTCGGCGAGGAGCGCCCACGCCAGGCTCGACGACGGGTGCGACACCACCACGCTGGCGACGGGTGCATCGGCGGCGAGCGCCGCGGTCACCTCGGGTTCGGCGGGGAGCAGGGTCTCGGGGTTGCTCGACGGGGTCGGCAGCAGGTTCTCCGGCATGCCCCCAGCCTGTCATGCACGGCCGCCCACCGCGTCGCGCCGGCCCCGGCGACCACGACGAGGAGCAGGACGGCCGGGACGAGCAGCGCCGCCGACAGACCCGCCCCGGCGCTCACCGCGCCGATGACGGCGGGGCCGAGCAGGAAGCCCACGTACCCGGTGCCGACCACGATCGACATCGCTCGGCCGTCGGGGGCGCCCGCCCCCGGCCCCCGCCGCGCCCCCCCCCCCCGCCCCCCC
>JASCOI010000255.1 GCA_029959665.1 Microbacteriaceae bacterium PS02333 | reverse complement strand
CTTGGTATTCTCTACCTGACCACCTGAGTCGGTTTCGGGTACGGGCGGCTGCAACCTCGCGTCGATGCTTTTCTCGGCAGCATAGGATCACTGATTTCCCCTGACGGGTACGCGTCGGATCTCAGGCATACAGACGACGGATTTGCCTATCGTCAGCCCTACATCCTTACACCAGGTTCACCTTACGGATACCATCGCCTGGCTCAGCTACCTTCCTGCGTCACACCTGTTCATACGCTAACCGCACCAGCATGGGGTCGAGCGTTAGACCGCACCGCATCACCCCGAAGGGATCCGCTGGTTGCGGGTTAGGACTCTTAGCACCACTGGATTAGCTTGGGCGGTTGTTCGCCGGTACGGGAATATCAACCCGTTGTCCATCGACTACGCCTGTCGGCCTCGCCTTAGGTCCCGACTTACCCAGGGCGGATTAACCTGGCCCTGGAACCCTTGGTCTTTCGGAGGACGGGTTTCTCACCCGTCTTTCGCTACTCATGCCTGCATTCTCACTCGTGTGGCGTCCACGGCTGGATTACTCCGCCGCTTCACTCGCCACACGACGCTCTCCTACCACTCCGCACGACTGAACCACGAAGGCTTGTCTAACATGCGAAATCTACAACTTCGGCGGTGTGCTTGAGCCCCGTTACATTGTCGGCGCGGAATCACTTGACCAGTGAGCTATTACGCACTCTTTCAAGGGTGGCTG
>JASCOI010000254.1 GCA_029959665.1 Microbacteriaceae bacterium PS02333 | reverse complement strand
TTTGTTAATAACACACGCCCCACCTCGCCCCCCGGGGGCCCCCCCGCCCCCGGGGGGGCCCCCCCGACCCGCACCAGGAGCACCCCGTGAGCACCACCGAAGCGCCCGCCACGGACGCCACCGCCACCGACGACGAGCACTGCGGCCTCCGGGAGCGCAAGAAGCAGCGCACCCGACAGTCCATGCACGAAGCCGCGCTCGCCCTCGTCACCGACCGCGGACTCGCCGGCGTGACCGTCGAGGAGATCTGCGCCGAGGCCGGCGTCTCCACGCGGACCTTCTTCAACTACTTCTCCTCGAAGGGGCACGCCGCCCTCGGGCTGCCGGGCACGGCGATCCCCGACCACGCGCGCGCGGCGTTCCTCGCCTCGGACGGGCAGCTCGTCCACGACCTCTGCGCCCTCGTCGCCCACACCGTCGACCTGCCGGAGGACCGCTCCCGGATGAAGGCGCTCGTCCAGGCCCGCCCCGAGATGGTCCCGACGATGCTGCAGTGGATGGCCGACGCGCGGCTCGCGGTGTACGAGGTCGCGTGCGAGCGCACCGACGCCGACACCGCCCGCACAGCCACGACCCTCGTGATGGCCGCGGTCATCGAGACCGCGCACCGCGTGACCGTCGGCTCGCGGGACGAGCTCACCGCGCGGGTCCGTGGCGTCGTCGCCGAGATGGGCCGGCTCGCCGCGTCCTGACGGTCGCCCTGGGCGACCACCCGCCGGGGGGGGGGGGGGGGGGGGGGGCCGCCCCCCGCCGCCCCCCGCGGGGGGGGGGGGGGGGGGGGGGGGGGG
>JASCOI010000253.1 GCA_029959665.1 Microbacteriaceae bacterium PS02333 | reverse complement strand
TTAGTGGTAAAACCGACAGGCCCAGGTGGTCATGGGGGCCTCCCGGCGGCCGGCGGCGGCGCCGGCCGCGTCGTTGGTCGGTGGGACTGCCGGACGGAGGCCGACCTGCCGGTGGCGGGTCGGGCCTCCAGTCCGGGTCGGGCGTCAGCCCTTGACGGCGCCGCTGGTCATGCCGGCGACGATCTGGCGGTTGAAGAAGATGTAGAGGATCAGCGGGGGGATCGTGATGAGCAGCACGTCCGTGAACAGCAGGTTGAGCTGACTGACGGACTGGCTCTGGAACGCGTAGAGCGTCTGCTGCACGGTGGCGTTCTCGGACCCGGGGAGGAAGTACAGCGGGTTCGCGAAGTCGTTGAACACGGCTACCGACTGGACGAGCACCACCGTGATGATGACCGGCTTGAGCAGCGGCAGGACGACCCCGAAGAACAGGCGGATCGGCCCGGCACCGTCGAGCACGGCGGCTTCGTCGAGCTCCTTGGGGATCGTCGCGACGAACGCCCGGAACAGCAGGATGCAGAACGACAGGCCGAACGTGGCCTCGATGAGGACCATCCCGCCCATGGTCTTGAACAGGTTGAGGCCCTGCAGCACCCAGATCGTCGGGACGATCGCCGGCGGGACGATCAGGCCGGCGAGGACGAAGAAGTTGATGACCCCGTTCCACCGGCCGGGGCGACGCTGCAGGACGTAGCCGACCATCGCGGAGAACACGACCATGATGATCACGCTGCCCACCGTCAGCACGGCGCTGTTGAGGAACGCCCGGATGATCCCGGACTCGCCGGTCTGGAACACCGCCTGCAGGTTCTGCCACAGCTGCCAGTCGGTCGGCAGGGTGAAGCCGAGCTGGTTCGCCTCGGCCGGCGACTTCGCTGCCTGGAGCAGGACGAAGACGAACGGCACGAGGAAGACCACGAAGCTGACGATGATCGCGACGATGCCGATGACCCACTTGCGGGTCGTACCGGGGTGGCGGCGGCGCGGGGTCGTGCTGATGGCGGTCACAGTTCCGGCTCCTTCCGGTTGATGAGCCAGGAGACCGGGCTCGATGGGCACAGGGCCGTCACAGTTCCGGCTCCTTCCGGTTGATGAGCCAGGAGACCGGGCTCGATGGGCACAGGGCCGTCACAGTTCCGGCTCCTTCCGGTTGATGAGCCAGGAGACCGGGCTCGATGGGCACAGGGCCGTC
>JASCOI010000252.1 GCA_029959665.1 Microbacteriaceae bacterium PS02333 | reverse complement strand
GACCGGCACCGGGCCTCCAATGCGTGCGCAGGCGCGTCGGTGCGCGACGCGACGGCGTTACGGGTTGATCGGGGTGTCCGTCGGCGTCGCCGACGGCGTCTCGACCGGGAGGGTGATCTCCGACGTCGGCGTCGAGGTCGGGGCGAGGGTCTGGTACTCCTCTTGCGAGCTCGTCAGGACGGGGACGCTGCCGGAGACGCCCTCGGCGCCCGGGTACGAGAAGTAGACCTTCACGAGCGACCCGGGGGTGACCTTGGCGTCGGCGAAGTCGAGGGTGTCGTGCTTCTTGTCGTTCGCGAGGTCGACGTGCGAGCTCGCCGGGACGTCGACGGTCTCGGTGTCGCCGCCGATCTCGACCGAGACGGTGATGTCATCGGTGTCGCTGTTGTTGATGAGCGTCCCGATGAAGCGTGCGTCGTCGCCGGAGTCGGAGATGAGCAGCGCGTTGCGGACGTCGATCTTGCCGGTGGTGACGTTGACGCCGTCGGTGATCTGCTTGATCGTCTTGGTGTCCTGCGGCGTCCAGAACGCGCAGCCGGATGCACCGATCGCGATGGTTGCCGCAACGGCGACGGACACGAGTACCCGAGCTCGCAAGAGATTCCTCCGAAGATCACGATGCGCCAACCGAGCGGCTCGCGCGGCCTCCATCCTACCGATCACCTGGGAGTGCTCGCGGTTAGGCGCCCCTTACCCGAATTTTCCTTGTGGTAAACTGGGTGTTGCGGAACGGAGCTTGATACATGCAATTCGAGGTCGGCGAGACCGTCGTCTACCCCCATCACGGGGCGGCAACCATCTCTGAAGTCAAGACGCGAGTCATCAAGGGCGAGGAAAAGGTCTACCTGAAGCTGCGTGTCACGCAGGGTGACCTGACGATCGAGGTACCGGCGGACAACGTCGACCTGGTCGGCGTCCGGGATGTGATCGGCAAGGAAGGCCTCGACAAGGTCTTCGAAGTGCTGCGCGCACCGTTCACGGAAGAGCCCACGAACTGGTCTCGCCGCTACAAGGCGAACCTCGAGAAGCTCGCGTCCGGTGACGTCATCAAGGTGTCGGAGGTCGTTCGCGACCTGTGGCGCCGCGACCAGGACCGCGGTCTCTCGGCTGGTGAGAAGCGCATGCTCGCCAAGGCCCGCCAGATCCTGATCTCCGAGCTCGCGCTCGCGGAGAAGACCGACGAGGACAAGGCATCCACCGTCCTCGACGAGGTCCTCGCGTCCTGATCGCCCCGGCTTGAGCAGCAGCCCCTCGACGACCCCACTGACCGACACGGTCCGTGGGGTCG